>DASZWQ010000070.1 GCA_035546535.1 Pirellulales bacterium
ATGGCTCGTCCGCTACCGCCGCCACGCCCGCGACTACGAACGCAACACCGAAACCAGCGAGGCCATGATCTACATCGCCATGATCAACCTCATGTCACGCCCCCTGACCCGACACAAATACATTTGAAGACACGTTCTAAGACCTAGTTCGCCGGCACGCTCGCCTAAACGCTGCAATCCCTCGACGGCCCACGACCACTGCTCGGCGGGCGGAATGACTTCCTTGTTCCAGATGTATTCACCGATCACGACCAGAACGTTTTTGGCGCGGTAGTCGTAGGCGAGGTCCAAATAAGCCTCGACACGGCGGCGATGAAAATCGCGCACGCTCTGGCTCGGGTCGGCCAGTCCCACCGCCACGCACGGCAGCGAAATGATCGGTAGCGCGAGCTCCGCGCAGATGTCGCGGATCAAACGGCGCTCGCGCGCGTCCAGATCCAGCGGATCGACGAAAATGTCAACTGCGTCGAAGCCGATCGCTTTCGTCTTGCGCAGGCCGAACTCGGTCGGTCTTCCGGCTTGCACCCAAGTCGAATTGATCAAGCCGAGCTTCATACGTCCGTGCTTGTGCTGTACGCTGAACGATCCGCCGCCGAAGCGCCGGGCGAGCCCGGCGGCCAAAGGCGCGCGGGAACAACTCGTCACTTGCGGCGCGTTTACGACAGCGGCGCGCCGCGGCGGCCGGTGAGGGCCGAGATGACAAAGAGGATCAGGAACACGACGAAGACGATCTTAGCGGCCGTCATCGCCGCGCCTTCGAGCGCTCCGAATCCCAATACGGCAGCGATCAACGCGATGATCAAGAAAATCAAAGCCCAGCGCAACATGGCATGGTCCTCCGCGATCCCCCACCGATTCGCCCCCGGCCCCGTTAGCCAAAGGTGCTTCCGGCCGCATATCACAGCCTACCTCACCGCGGGGGTTTCCGGGCCAAAATTACCTTGCCCCGGCCGTTTCGGTCGAGGTTTCGCCCGGGTGATAGGTCCGCTTGGCCGCCGCCACCACGTCATCCCAATGGAACGGGTTGTCCTTGAGCTTCTTCTGTGAAAGCAATTGGGCCTGGTCGAAGAAGTGTGGGCTCTTCGGATCGCCGGAAGCGCCGTACGGAAGCAACGATTTGCTCGTCACCTTATCGCTGAAGTCGACGACGCACATGTAGCTCGAACCCACGACCGCGTAATGCTTCTTCATGACCTTTAGCGGCGGCACATAAACGGTCGGCGAAAAGTACATCGTGAAGATCACGCCCGGCGGGCCCGGAATGCCTGCGCTGGGGATGCTGGCCACGTTGTCGCTGAAGGGAATCTTCATGAAGTCCGAGACGTTCGCGTGCCGCTGCAAGCGATTGATGTCGCCGTAGGGAACCTTCCAGTTGCCGAAATTCGTCTCCAGCTTTTTGGCGGCCGCGATCAGCGCCTTGAACTGCTCGGGCACGTTCGAGACGAACTGCTGTTTCAGCTTTTCGGCTGGATAGCCGAAGCCGTAGAGCTCTTCGTACCAGGCCACGCACAGCGTGGTCTGCGTCGATTCGATCGAGCCCTTGCAGTTCCAATCCAGCAGGTGTTCCAGGTACGGGGCCACGCGGCCGGCAAGATCGGGATCTGTCTCGCGAAGCTTCTCCAGGTCGCGTTTGTAGCGAGGCAGCTCCGTCAGCGCCCAGTAGATAGTCGTGTCGAACGCCAGCTCTTGCCAGCGATCGAACGTCATGTCGTGCGCGTCTTCCAACAGCATGCGCGCCATCTTGGCCCGGCGTTTGTCATCGTAGCGATCTTCGACCATGTAGTGGGGATAGTCGCCAATGGCGGGCCCGGCATTGTCCGTGGTCGTGTACGGCGTGGAGTTGCAGTTCTGCACGTAGCCGCTCGAGGGATTCAGCACCTGCGGCAGATCGGCCAAAGGATGGATGCCCTGCCATTCGGTGCGTTTGTCGGCGCCGTCGACCGGCTTTTCCCAATCGAAGCCGGGGTCGCGCTTGGGCACGACGCCGTTGTACAGGTAATAGATGTTCCCGTGCACGTCGGCGTAGACGGTATTGAAGAGGTGGATTTCGAGCATACCCATCGCGGCGCGGAAATCGTCGATGTTCTTGGCGCGGACCATCTGCATGGCCTGTCGCGAGAACAGCGAATCATAGAGCTTGCCGATATTGCCCGAGATGTATTCCTTTTCGCCGGTTTTCCGCAGGATCGGGCCGTGGTGCGTCTTTCGCAGCGTGACTTTGATCGATTCGGTATCACTGCCGCCGCGTTTGACCTTGATCGTGTCGGTCCATTCTTCCGCCTTGCGGTAGCCGCCGTCGTAACGATAGTTGAGTGGCTCGTCCGGATCGTCGAACGTCTCCTTCCAACTGCTGCCGACGCTGGGCTCGTTGGTCGTAAATCCCCAGCCACAATATTCGTTATGTCCCAGCGCCAGCGACGGCGTGCCGAAGAACGAGGCGCCGGTGAAGTTCCAACCCTCACCGCTTCGCAAATGGGCTTCGTAGAACTGGCCGTAGCCGTAGTAAGGCTGATGCGGGTTGATGAAGAGCAGCGGCTTGCCCGAGCGCGTGCGGCTGCCAGCGATGGCCAGGGCGTTGCTGCCGGTCGCTGCGCGAACTTCCTCTTCCAGTTTCTGCTCGCCGTAACTGCTCGGTACTTCGCCGCCCGGGACGTGCATGTGGCCGCCGAGCAGTTCCAGGATCGCAGCGCGGGCAAAGGCCAGCAGGTACCAGGGCTCCATCCGCTTGAGCATGCGCGGCTTCACGCGCGGATGCGTGTCGAGGTAATAGTTGATGCCGCCGACGAACGCTTCACCCATCCGCTGCAACTGCGGATCAAGATTCTGGAAATCTGCCCGCGACTTTTGCGGAATTTCAAAGGCGCGGTTGCGCATATCCTTGTCAAGGAATTGCTTGCCGTACAGTTCGGCATAGCGCCCCAGGGCCAGCGCGTAGGAGTCCTCGATCTGCCAGAAGAAATCCTCGGCCTGCGCGTAGCCAAAGCCGAAGATGACGGCTTCGTCGTTTTTGCCGTCGATGTGCGGCATGCCGTACTTGTCGCGATAGATCGTGACATCACGGGCAAGCGCCTGCGGATCGATCGTGCCGCTCTCGGCCGCCGACAGCGTGCGAGTGCTTGAACAAGCCAGGAATAAGCCGGCAACAAGCGCCGACAACGACGTGCGCAGACCGCAGGACATGGGCATACTCTCCCGGTGGAATAATGACTTTCCGATCGCTTATTGGGCCGCCACAGCCTTACACGGAGTCAATACCTCGCGCCCGTCGGCACCAGTGGACGAGCCACCAGTGGCACCCACCTCAAGGTTCGGAAGCAGCGGCGTCCGCATCGGGCATGAGACAAGTCTACTCAACGGGGCATGCCGGTCGCCACCCCCGCGCTAGCGGCGCACGGGCGGGAAATCGTAGATTCGCCCTGACGACGCCGGCCGCACGGTGCTAGTCGGCCGCGGCAAGTATGTCGACGCGATTTACCAAGGGGGCGCGAAATTCGAAGCGCTGGAGCCCGGGATCGGGTACGTCGTCGATGGCGCGGATACCTCGGCCCCGATCCGCCGAATCAGGAGCCTGCTCCCTTCCTCTTAACCTGGATCGTCGGATTCGATACCTGGCCATTGCGACAACGTCTCCGCGAAAACGCGCATCGCGTCGTCGCCGAACAAAACAAAACGGACCAGCTCGGGGCGCGCGGCGTCGCGCTGAAACTCGATCACCGTCGATAGCGAGACGCGCGCCGCGTCGGCAAGCGGATATCCGTAGACGCCGGTGCTGATCGCCGGCAGCGCCACCGAGCGGCAATCATTTTCCACGGCCAGTTCCAGGCAGCGACGTACGGCGCCGGCCAATAGCTCTGCTTCGCCTGCCGTCCCGCCGCGCCACACAGGACCCACGGCGTGCGCGACGAAGCGCGCCGCCAGGTTGCCGGCGGTGCTGATAACGGCCGAGCCGGTCGGGCAGCCGCGCGGATAGCGCGCATCGGTGTCGGCCATGATCGCTGGGCCGCCGCGGCGATGAATCGCGCCGTCGACACCGCCGCCACCGGCCAGGCGGCTATTGGCCGCATTGACGATCAAGTCGACTCGCTCGTGGGTGATGTCCCCTTGGCGAAGTTCCAGCCAGCAATTACCGACGGCGACTCGCATCGCAGAGTTCTCCATGCCGCAAGCGTAGTCAACATCATAGCAAAGGCCCCCGTTCCAGCGGCCGGCGGCTGTCACTCGGGGCGTGCTACACTTGTGAAGGTAAAAATCCGCTTAGGAACCAGCTCGATGCGCATGACCCCGGTCTTTCTTGCATTCATTCTGAGCGCGCTTTGCGGCGTAACTCGGGGTGAGGATCTGTTCGTCGACAACCTGCACGGAGATGATGCTCGTACCGGACGGACCCAGTTGGCCGATGTCACATTGAGTGGCCCCGTGCGGTCGCTTACCCGGGCGCTGGAGCTCGCGCGGCCTGGCGACCGTGTCATGATGGCCGACACCGGTGTCCCTTACCGTGAGAGCGTCACGCTCTCGGGCGGCCGCAACAATGGATTGGGTTCGGAGCCATTTGTCATCGAGGGTAACGGCGCCGTGCTCGACGGGTCGCTGCCCGTGCCGCCGCGCGCTTGGGAACATTTTCAGGGCGACGTGTTTCGCTTTCGCCCGCCGCGGATGGCCTTTGCCCAGTTGTTCCTCAATGGGCCGCCGGTTGATCGTCGCTACCTGAAAAGCACGCTGGGCCGGCTGCCGGACCTGGCGGCGGGCCAGTGGTGCCTGGCCGACGGCTGGATCTATTTCCGCGTCGAGCCGCAGACCTTGCCCGATGATTATCCCTTGCAGTACGCGGCCCTGACGGTGGGCATCACGTTGTACGAGGTACACGACGTGGTGATTCGCAACCTGACGGTGCAAGGTTTTCAGCTGGACGGCATCAACGCGCACGACTGTGCCAAGGATTGTCAATTGATCGGCGTGATCGCACGTGGCAATGGTCGGGCCGGGATCGCCGTGGGAGGCGCTTCGAACGTCCGCATCAAAACGTGCCTGCTCAGCGACAACGGCGACGAACAGATTCTGACGGAGGGCCCGTCCGTGACGTCGATCGAGGGAACGGAAATCGACGCGGCGAGCGCGCCGGCCCTGCAACGCAAGGAGGGCACCGTGTTCGTCGAGGGCGAGCGGGTCGAGAAGACCACGATCGATCAGTTGCCGGCTAGCGCGAACCCTTAGCGTCTTCCGAGGCCACCAGCGGCTTATCCTCGGCGGCCTCGTCTT
Source organism: Pirellulales bacterium (assembly GCA_035546535.1). NCBI lineage: Bacteria > Pseudomonadati > Planctomycetota > Planctomycetia > Pirellulales > Pirellulales bacterium. Next base: position 5,257 of record DASZWQ010000070.1, read on the forward strand.
CGTCGGACATGTGCTCGGCTTCCTCCCAGGCCGCATCCACATCGCGGCGTCCCCGGATGTAAAAGATCACGCCCACGATGGCGATCGTGATCGTGATGGCTCGCCAGCCAAAGGCCACGAACAGCCCCTCCTCGGGCGGCACTTCGGCGCCACCCGGCACGACGCTGTAGAGGGCATCCATCGCCCCTTCGAACTGTCCCAGGCCGGCCGGCAAGAGCGGAATGGCGCCGGCTAACATGGCCAGCGAAACAATGATGAAATGCGCCCCCAACGACGGCACTTCACCCGGCAGGCCGCGCGCGATCAGGTACACGGCGATCGTGTTCAACACATGGACGAACACGCTGAGCACCGAGGTCAGAATCAGCACACCGGGGCGGGTGCGGTACATGCGGATTGCTTCCAGCAATCGGCCAAACAAGGGACCCACGCGCGGTAATTCACGCAGGCGTCCGGAGAGTCGCCCCTGTGTGAAACCTGGTGTCACGAGCGCGAGAATGAAAATCGCGCCAATGACGGTACACCACAGCGTGGCCTGGACGAGAATCCGCACGGCCTCGACGTCGGTCGAAATGATGCCGGTCACGAGCGCCGCGACACTGGCCACCAGGAACAGCACATACAGACCGATCACCCGGTCGATCACAACCGTGGCCACGGCCTCGGCCCGCTTGCCGTGTTGCTCGCGGGCAATATACACGGCCTTGAGCAGGTCGCCCCCCACGCTGCCGAGCAAGACGAAGTTAAACAGATAGCCAAGAAATCCCAGCCGAAAGGCATCGGCCATGGTGAACGGCAGATCGAGAGCGCGCACCAGGTAGTACCAGCGCACAAAGGTCAGGCAGGTGGCCCCCATCCCCAGGGCCCACGCCGCGGCGAAGCAGCCCCAGTGCTTGGGCTGATCCATCATCAGCGCGAAGGTGTCGTCGCTGACAGCATCGTAGATCAGGTAGCCAAGGATGCCGAACGAAAGGCCGAATTTGAGCAGGTTCACCAGAACGTTTTTCAAAAACTCCTCCCGCCATGTTCTGGAACCCTGCGCCCCGCACCAATGGGCAGGGCGATACGGCCGGATTGACACCCCTTGTCGAGGGTGATAGATTTTCCGGTCTGTGATTGCAACCCCGATTGTAGCCGTGAGTTGTGGCCGAGGTCGAGAGCTTTTGTTCGGCCCGCACGCCCTCGGCGAAGCGATCGTGGCCGCGTACGAACCGCGGGGGATTAGCTCAGTTGGGAGAGCGTCTGGCTGGCAGCCAGAAGGTCAGGGGTTCGAGTCCCCTATCCTCCATTTTGGAAGCGAGTAATCGTCGAGCAACTCGATGGTTTTTGTCCCGCGCCGATTTCCTTATCTCTTGCGGCGCACGGGCGAGGTGCGCCCGCTCGAAGTTTTCCCGCGGACAGCAGCAATTCGATCCGCCCCTCGAAACAGTTGCAGGGGCGCTCTCAGCACATCCTTCGTGGGAGACCGTGAAAACGTCACGATCTTGGAGCCGCGCGACGCCCGCTTCCCAGCCAACCTGGACAATCTTTGCTCAATGACTTGCGGGCCGGGTCGTAGCGGTTATTGTCTCACGCACATCGCGCTCGTTCCCTAGCGCTCTAGTGAGTGCCCCAAGCCGTCGGAAGCTCAACGCAGCCGCCAACGGCTATTTTTAT
>DASZWQ010000071.1 GCA_035546535.1 Pirellulales bacterium
GTTGGAACTCTTTCGCGTCCATGGCGCTTGGCATAAACGTCACGCCATAGGCCGCGCCGTCGCCTCCTTGCCCTTGCCAACTGTCCGGCATGATCAAGGTCGTGAGCGCCTGCCGGGCGTCTTCGGGATTCAGGTGGCGAAGTTCGTAGATAACGATCTTCCGCTCGGTGTCTGGTGATGGTTCGTCGTCGGGCGGCCCAGCGGCTGCGGCACGATCCTCGGCCTCCGCCTCGGGCTCCTTCGGCAACGCCAGGCATAGCTTGGCGAGCAAATCCTGGATTTGTTCGTGAACGTCGAGCTTTTGATCGACCACCAATAGATTCCGATATGAGCTGATCACCCCGGGACCACCACTGTCCACCCATGTATCCACCTGAACAGTGCTTGTAATCAAATCGATTAGATCTTGCATATTACGGCGGCGATCGCGCTCGCCCACGATTTCGTCGACACGATAAATCTGCGTGTACAAGATCTCGTCCGCCTTCTCCCTGCTGGTAATCTGCAGCACTTCGTCGCGGATCGTGTACGTAAGATCGAAATCGTCAAGGATCAGATCGAGCGCGCTGCGCAGGCTGATTCCCTTGAGGCTCTTGGTGACGGGCGCCGAAGCGTCGACGGCGGCGTCGGTCAGCCCTTTGGTATCCAGTTGAATCTCGAATTCGTGCTTGCTCTTGATGTAATCCACGACGTCCGACAGTGGCGTGTCGGCAAATTCCAGATCGGTCAATTCTTCGAGGTGCTCCAGGATCTTCGCGCGCGAGTCCTCGTCGGCCATGAGCCGTTTGATCGCACCATCGGCAACCGCGAACCGGCAGCAACTGCACACGACGAGCGCAGCGACAAACACAGTAACTCGGGACATGACAGCCTCCCCATGGTGTGAAGATTCACCCGTGACGATTCACGTGCGACGTGAAAAGGCGCGGCGCGGGTGGTTCCGAAACCCGGCAGCCGGCGCGCATCGTACCGCGATCGCTGCGGACGGGCAATAAAATTCTGCTTCCCGCGATGTAAACCAACCTCACGCACTACCCAGCTTGACAGTTCCCGAGAGTACGACGATTCTGGAAATCGATCCCTCTTGCGATTTGCCGCTCCTCCTGGAATGGGCCTTTGATATGCGCGACCGATGGCGCAAGGCGTTGGGCGGCCTGGCAGCATGCCTGATCGTGCTGGCGCTCGTAGCGGCGCGGGCCGAACTCTGGTCCTGGCCGAGCAAGGCCGAAACAGAGCCCGCCGGCTCGGTCGAGGTTTATGTCTATAACCAGCGCGGCGAGCTTGTCGGGCCTGTCGAATCGCCCCGCGTGGTGCTCAGCGATCGCGAGTGGCGCAAGCGGCTGTCGGCCGAACAGTACAAGGTGCTACGCAGCCGAGGCACCGAGCAGGCTTTCTGCGGCGTCTTTCTCGACAATAAGCAGCACGGTGTTTACGCCTGCGCCGGCTGCCGGCTGCCGCTGTTCCTCTCGGGCGCGAAGTTCGACTCGGGCACTGGTTGGCCCAGCTTCTTTCAACCGGTCGCCCTGGAGAATCTGGCCGAGGCGAAAGACCTCAAGACAGGCGAGCTGCGCATCGAAGTCAACTGCGCTCGCTGCGACGCGCACCTGGGGCACGTCTTTGACGACGGCCCAGCGCCGCGCGGGCTGCGCTATTGCCTCAACTCGGCGGCGCTTGACTTCACGGCCGACGATCAACTCAAGTCGCTCGCCGATCCGGCCGCTGAAACCGCCAGCCCGACGGCCGAAGAATGAACCCGCCGAGTGACGGCGTTGGATAGGGTCATCAGGCCATCGGTCAGTGCGATTCGCGCTGAGAATCTGGCCGTCATAATTTTCTTGATTTGCGCTGCCGTGTCTGGGAATATGACGGCTCGACCGTCTTTATCTGCAATCGGAGCACGCTAACGAGCGTTATCCCAAGCCGGGGCTGTGTGCTAAGGCGAATCCTTAGAACGTGTCTTCAAATGTATTTGTGTCGGGTCAGGGGGCGTGACATGAGGTTGATCATGGCGATGTAGATCATGGCCTCGCTGGTTTCGGTGTTGCGTTCGTAGTCGCGGGCGTGGCGGCGGTAGCGGACGAGCCA
>DASZWQ010000072.1 GCA_035546535.1 Pirellulales bacterium
ATGGCTCGTCCGCTACCGCCGCCACGCCCGCGACTACGAACGCAACACCGAAACCAGCGAGGCCATGATCTACATCGCCATGATCAACCTCATGTCACGCCCCCTGACCCGACACAAATACATTTGAAGACACGTTCTAAGCTGATCGAGTCAGCCGCGTCGGGTCCTCCAATTCAGGGGCTTTCCGGTTTCGATCGAGCGATGCTCTATATTCTTGCTGGCTGGACTGGATATCGGCGGGGCGAGCTTGCCTCACTAACATTGCGATCTTTCGATCTCGAATCACAACCAGCCACGGTGAGAGTCAAAGCTAGCTTTAGCAAGCGTCGGAGGAACGACATTGTCCCCTTGCACCCGGCCGTTGTCGATCGCATGAAGCAGTGGTTGGCCAACAAGCCGGGAATTGACATGGATGATCCGATATTCGACCTCAAGACGAAGACGGGTGGATTGCGGCGAACATCCAAGATGATGAAGCTCGATCTGGAGCGAGTCGGTATCCCGTACTGTGACGACGACGGGCTATTTGCCGACTTCCATGCCAATCGGCACACGTTCATCTCGAACCTGGCAAAGGCAGGGGTATCGCCCAAGCTAGCCCAATCCATTGCTCGGCACAGCGACGTCAACTTGACGCTAAATGTCTACAGTCACGTTGGGATCGGCGACCAAGCAGCTGCAATCCAAAACCTGCCCGCCCCGCCGCGACCAGAGGCGACGGTTCACGAGGCCGCCACGAGATCGGCGGACGAAAAGTTTGCACACGGGTTTGCACAAACTTCCGACTCTGACTGGCAGTCAGAGTCATCGGTTGGCAACAGCGCCCCCGCCGAGAGTGGCGAAGGGGGGACAGGCAAAGCCTTGCCAAAGAAGCAGTTAGTCATCCTTTGTCACGCTCTGACAGAGGATGACACAAGTAGCGGCGCAGGGATTCGAACCCCGGACACGCGGATTATGATTCCGCTGCTCTAACCAACTGAGCTACGCCGCCGTGGAACCCCCGAATCTAACCGACGGGGCGGGGGCGTCAAGGCACGCTTGGGGTCGCGCTCCTCGCCACGAAAGCGCAAAGACCTCGTGCAGGTCGCATAGACTGCGAAATTGCCTTCCAGTGCGTGCCTACTACTTCTTGCCCTGGCAGCCGGCGGGGCGCGGCGTGGCGCGGATTTTTTTGCTATTGCTCGTGGAATAGCTGTAGCGGCGCGAACTGCTGGTGGACCCCGGCCGATAGTTCGATACCCAGCCAGAGTCCCGCGTGCGTGTCGCGCGGCGAATCGCCGAAGCGTCGCCGGCGCCGTGGGCCGCGATCGGCAATAACATCGCCGCAACGATGAACAAGCCAAAGCACGCCAGATATTTTCGCATGACCTTCGCAAACCTCGGTACGGTACTTCCAGTGCAGCGCTTTCTCAAGTTTACACTGCCAACGAAGGTCGGAAGTGGCGAGCGGCCGGTCTAACGAATTTGTCAACCTTTTGTAGTCGCGGGTCCGTGAACGCTGGAGTTTGTAGGGTGCCCAGTGGGCACCACGAACCCGAAAACGTCGTTCCTGGGGCGCACAGCGCACCGTACCGTCTTTGTTCTCTGTGAGGTGGGGAGCCGCCTCGCCGCCAAGGGCGGCTCACAAACCGCCGGCTACAGAATTGCCGCATGCGGTGCGAGCATTCTCGATCAATTCTTGCCATTCTTGGCGGCCCAATCGACCAGCGCCGCACGCTGCGAATGAATCTTTTCAAAGGCCCGCAGCACGTCGTCCACGTCCTCGCGCGGGCCGAGGAGCATCGCCTGCTCGAGCCATACCGATTCCTGGCAAACGCGATCGCTGTTCGGGCAACTCACGCGGTCATAGTCGAGTCGTTCTTTAACGCGCGGCAGATAAGGACCAAAGGCGCGGTCGCGGAACATCGGCTGCCGGTGGAGAGAAAAGCCATAGCCCGCCGAACACGGAATTCCTTCGGCATGCAATGCTTCGATGAGGGCCGCGCGGGAAGCGCCGAATTCCTGCTCGTCGACGCGCAACATGAACAAATGATACGCGTGCCGCGTGCAGGAGTCGGGGCGCTGCTGCGGATGCAAACCGGGCCACCTGGCGAGGCCCGCGGCAAGAAATCGTCCATTGGCGTCGCGCGTGGCCGTTTGTTCGGCAAGACGATCGAGCTGCGCGTTGAGGAGCGCTCCCTGCAGCTCGCCCAAGCGATAATTTCCCGAGATTACGTGATGTTCGTACCACACGCCGGTCGGGATGCGGCCGCAATTGTGCAGCGAGCGACAGGCTTCGGCCAGCCGGTCGTCGTTGGTCGTGATCAGGCCCCCCTCGCCGCTGGTGAGGTTCTTGCTCGATTGAAACGAGAACGACGCCAGGTTCCCCAGGCTGCCGGCCGGGCGATTCTGATAACTCGCGCCATGGGCGTGCGCGGCATCTTCGATCACGAATAAGTTGTGCCGGCGGGCAATCGTCATGATCGCGTCCATGTCGGCCGGTTGACCCGCGAAGTGCACGGGAATCACGGCTCGCGTGCGCGGTGTGATAGCCGCTTCAAGAGCCCGCGGGTCGAGATTGAACGTCGCCGGATCGATATCGGCGAACACGGGCACCATGTTCGCTTCGATGACAGCCGAGGCCGTGGAAAAAAACGTGTAGGGCGGAATGATGACTTCGCTTTCGGCCTCGATCCCGGCGGCGATCAGGCCGAGTCGCAACGACACCGTGCCGTTGACGACCGCGATGGCATGTTGACAACCGTGCATGGCCGCGAAGCGCTGTTCGAACTCGTTGACTTCGTTGCCGTCGAGGCGCCCCCAGCGCCCGCTGCGCAGTGCCGCCAGCACGCGCTCTTCATCGCGACCGCCGAAAATCGGCCAAGAGGTGAAACGACGCTTGCGAACCGGAGGTCCGCCCAATAGGGCCAGTTGTTGTGACATGTGCGAGATCGGGTTCAAAAAGATTTTGCCGCAATATCTTCGTTGCTTTCGCGAGCGCCGCGACAGGCGCCCAGCGGCCAATTGGCTTTCCAATACAATCGAGAATATAAGAGAGTAACCCCGGAGGGCAGGGAGGGTGCCATGCCGCCCAAGGCGGCCGCTGGTGGGTTGTTTTTGCGTCGTCCACGGGCATTTTCGGCGTTGACGACCATGCAAGAGGCTATCCGAGGCATCGAAATGGGGCCAGACCGCGATGCTGGCCGGCCGGCGGAAACCACTCCCTGCAAAAGCTCGTTTCGGATCGTGTTTCTTGCGGGACCATAGGAGAGAGGAATGCGCAGACGGTTGATGCTTTCGTGGGTCCTAACGGTCCTGGCGACCCTGCCCTTGGCCGGTGCGCGCCCGGCACATGCCGGCGATCGAGCGCGGCAGGATTTGGGAGTGATCCCGACGCCGCAGGAAGTAGCCTGGACCGACGATTCGGTCACGGTTGATTCCGCGACCCGGATCGTGCTACCGAGCACGGCGACCGAAGGCGCAAAGTTCGCCGCCACGAATCTGCAGGAGCGTCTTGCGCAGCAAATCGGGGTGAAACTTGCGATCAAACCGGACGCGAACGGCGCCGCGAGGTCGATCACCATCGGCGACCCCAAGAGTGATCCTCGCGTGGCCCGGTTGATGAAAGCCTACGGTCTGGAATTGACCGAGGCGATGGCGAAGGAAGGGTACGCGCTCGGTATTGGCGCCGAAGGAATCGTCATCGGAGCGGCCAGCGACCGCGGATTGCTATACGGCGCGACGACGCTACGGCAGATGTGGGTGGCCCGCGGCCCGAAAGCTACATTGCCGGCGGTGCGTGTGCGCGATTGGCCGAAGATGGCGCTGCGCGGCGTCCACGACGAGTTCAGCTACGGCCAGGTGTCGACGATGGCGAACTTCAAGGACATGATTCGCTTTCTGGCCGATTACAAGATGAACACGCTGATTTTCTATTTCGAGGACACGTTCCGTTTCAAGAAATACCCGACGATCGGCGAAGGGCGCGGCGCCCTCACGCGCGAGGAAATCGACGAGCTGGAAGCTTTCGCCCGACCGCTGGGCGTGGAATTGCTGCCGGTTTTCGAAATGCTCGGCAACCAGGGCGCGCTGTTGATGCTGGACGAAGTGCGGCCGTTGGCCGAGTATCCCGGCGCCCATTCCTTTGCGACAAGCGACGCGGCGTTCGAATTCTTGAGCAACTGCTTCCAGGAGATCGCCGAAGCCTTCGATTCGAAGTATTTTCACGCCGGGCTCGACGAGTCGTGGGATCTCGGCTTCGGCCAGAGCGAAGCGTCGGTGAAGCGTCTGGGGCGCGGGCCGGCCCATGCCGCGCACTACCGCCGCATCAACGAGCTACTCAAGAGCCATGGCAAGAAGATGATCATGTACGGCGACATCATTCTCAAATATCCCGAGATTCTCGACCTCATCCCCAAGGACATCGTGCTCATGGATTGGCAGTACGAGCCCGCGGATCACTACCCAACGGTCGACGTGCTGGGCTCGAAGGGCTTTCCGATCGTCGTGCTGCCGGGCATGAGCAACTGGGACCGGATTTTCCCCGACATGTCGAAGGCGATGATCAACATCCGCAATTTCACGCTCGATTGCTATCGCCAGCCGCAGCCGCTGGGCTCGATCACTTCGACCTGGGGAGACAACGGCTCGAAGAACCTGCGCGAGCTTTTGTACTACGGTTACGCGTACGGAGCGCAAGTCACTTGGGCGCCCGAGTCGACCGACGTTTCGAGCTTTTCGGATCGGTTTTTCACGCTCCACAACGGCCCAGGCACGGGACCGTACTTCGAGGCCATCTACGCGCTACTGGAAAAGTGGCCGTGGTGGTTTCCGATGCTCGATTATTTCCGGCATCCGTTTCTGCCGCGCAAGGATGGCCGGCCGCACACGACGCAGGAGCTGTACCGCGTCTACGAGGACGCTCGCACGGCACAGAAACTATGCGACCTGTTGCAACCGATTGTCGCGCGGCGAACGGGGGATGTCGACTATCTGCGCTACTGCGCGCGAATGCACGAGCATTACGTCGCCAGCCAGCGACTCGTGTCGGATTTAAATGGCTTCGCTGTCGAGGGCTTGTCGCCGGCCGAACTTGCGGCGGCGAGAACGACCCTGCTTGCGCGCATTCGTGCCGTACGCGACGAGGCGGTCAGCCTGCGCGATACGTTCAAAGAACTTTGGTTGCGGACGAATCAGCCGGCGAACCTGCATTACGCGATTGACGATTACGACGCGGTCATCAAGGTATGGGACGACGCCGCGGCGCGAGCCGAGCAGGGCATTTTTGCCTACGATCCGCGACCGGCTGCAGGATGGATTTATCATCCCGACGCGTCGGCCGGTCATCCGGTGCCACACGCCTGGTTTCGCAAGGTGGTCACGCTCGGTCCAGAGGACGTCGCATCGGCCGGCCTGCAGGTCCACGGCGACACGCACGTGAAGATCTATGTCAACGGCACGCCGGTCGGCGAGCAGTTCGCCCGGCGCAATCTCTCGGCACCGGTGAACCCCAAGCTGCTCGCTGTGTACGACATTCGTCGGCACTTGCGGCCGGGCGAGAACATCATCGCGGTCGACGCGCGCGAGTACGGCACGATCAACCCGGACCTGGAGCCGGGCGGCCCCGAGCGCAGCGGCGGCTTTCATCTCTACGGCGAAATCCGCGACAAGCAGGGGAAGTTGCAGCCCATCTTCTCGGACGCGACCTGGAAAGTCAGCGACCGCGAACGACCGGATTGGAACCAGCCCGGTTTCGATGATCGCAATTGGCCGGCGGCCAAAGTCGACCCGGCCCCAACGGTGTGGGTGACATATCCCGATTTCGCCAAGGGCCTGCGCGGGTTTAGCGACGTGCGGTAGGGTGATTGTCAGAAGTTAGCCACCGAGGACGCAGAGATCGCGGAGAGATGCGAAGAGCCGTGTGAAGGTAGCGCACGACTGACTTAGGAACTCCCTTCTTCTTTCTCGGTGCCCTCTGTGCTCTCCGTGGCAATTCCTTCGCTCTGCGAGTCGCTCAATCGCGCGAGCATACCGCGGATATCGAGCGCGCCGCGCACGCTGACGTAGGCCGTCACGCCCGCGTACCACACCAGGCAGGCGATCGTCAGCCACCACCAAAACGACGCGGCATTCATAGTTTTTCGTACCGTGGCTGGCTTATCTCAGGACAACGCAATGTGTGGGCTGCTCGGCTTGATCGCGGATTTCAGGAGCGAGCCGACGATCATCGCCACGCCCGCGCCGATGAATGCGGCGATGCCGAAATTGTAAGCACCGATCTTCTGCGCCAGCTTCTCGGTAGCGCTGAGCTGTTCCAGCACCAGATAAGCCAGCGGAAAGGCGGCTCCTACGGCAATGGCCGCGGCGGCACCCCAATCGTTGGCGCGCCGCCAATAACAGCATGCGATCAGCAGCGTCGACATGCTGGACATATAAATCGTACCGGTTACGGCCAAGTAGGCCCAAATGCCGGCGTCGCCGATCTCGTACCACAGGCCGAAGAAGAGCAAGAAGACACCGATGAGCCCGATGATAATACGATTCATGAACAGGCCGAATCGCTCGGACCAGCCCCCTTTGCGCAAGGGGGCGAGGAGATCGTTATAGATCACGCTCCCCCAAGTGAGCATGTAAGCCGAATCGGTCGACATGTCGGCGGCCAGCATCGCCGCCACGACGAGGCCCATGAGTCCGGTCGGCACGGTGCGACTCAAAAAGATCGGCATGGCTTGCGCCGGATTTTCCGGATCGACTGTTCCTGGCTCGAGCGTGGCCAAAGCGGCGATACCCCAGATGGCTGGAATCAAGAACTGGCACACGTAAAAGAAGCTGGTGGCCGTGTAAACCCGCTGCCCAGTCCTTGTATCCTTCGCGGCCAAGAATCGGGCGATGGTGGTTTGCCAGGTGAGAACCGTCCCCAGGTTCAACAGTGAATAGAAGATTATGAACGGCCAGCCCAGCTCGGGATTGGTAAACGGATTGAAGCCGCCGTCACCATGAACTTTTTCGACCACCTCGACCAGCGACGACCACGGTATATCGAAGAGAATCAGAAACGTGACGACCAATAGGCCGATGCTCACCATGATGAACTGCAGGTAATCGGTGACCAGCACCGAGAGCATGCCCCCGACGATCGTGTAGGTGGCCACGCCGGCCAGGAGCACGGTCATGGTGATTTCAAGATGGCCGACGTCGAGGCCGCAGACCGTCATGAGAAAATCGCCGCCCTGGCGCAGGAACGTGCCCATGTTCAAAAGCCCGCCGACGACGATCACGAGCGCGCTCCACCAGCGAATCCGTGGGCCGAAGCGCTTCTCGAAAAGCTCGGCGATCGTGACGACGCCTGAGTCGCGCAGCTTCTTGACGCAAAAGCCGGTGTACCCGACGAAGAACATGGCGAGTGCGTAGGTGATGCCGACCGAGGCGCCGGCGAAGCCATGCTTGTAGCCCAGTTCCGCGGCCGACATGCAGGTGACGATGCCGAACTCGGTGGCCGCGAGCGATGCGATCCCCAGGTAGAAGTTCACTTCACGGCCAGCGACCAGAAAGTGTTCGACCTTGCCGACGTACTTGCGCACGCTGAGGCCGACGGCCATCGTGACCAAGAGGTACAGGCCGACGATCGAGCCGTCGATCCAGGAGAAATGCGTCATCCGAAGCGTCTCGACCGTCTTCCAGCGAATCCACCCCGTGCGAGGGCTCTATAGGCGACAGGGGCCCATACTATGCTGACTGGCCTGCGGCGCACAAGCACCGGTGAGCGTCCGCGCAACCGCATGCGACGGTCGAGGCGCGGCATGTTTCTCGCTTCGGACCTGGACTATGCGGACAAACCAGCCGCCGGTACGTCTTGCACCACGGCGTAATTGATCTGCCCGGCCAAACCGGCTTCGCGATGATGATGGATCGCCTGGTATTCAGGCGACATGGCCATCTCGAAGAGCGACTTCGCACGCGGATACTGCACCAGCGCCACGGCGTCCCAGTCGGCCTGGCCGATCAGGCAAAACCTCGCATCGCCCGAGAACAATATCTTGGCGCCGATCTTCGCGAGGATCGGCTCGACGCCCGCCGCGTACTTGGCATATTCGGCCGCCCCGCCGTCGGGTTTGAACTTGAGCAAATTCACCATCACGATCGGTTGATCGTCGGGCAGTTCCAAGAAGGCCTGCATCTGCTCAGGCGTTGGCAACAGGGCGTTCGTCGCGGGCGTCATGCTCATGCGAGATTCTCCAGCGCGGGTTCAAACGAAAAAGCTGACAACGAGCGTGATACTAACTCTTCGCACCGGGAAAATGAAATGATCCCTCGCAAGTGATTTCGGCGAGCGTCTTTCGCCCGCTCGGTTGCTCGCGGGCTTGTATATCGGCGGGCAGATCACTGACATGCCCCGGCTTGCCAATGGCGCACATGGCCATGACTTCGTGATCATCGGGAACGGCCAGCTCGGTACGCGCCCGGTCGTAATCGAAACCCTGCATGCCGTGAACGACCAGGCCCTGCAGTGAGCCTTGCAAGGCCAGGTAGCCCCAGGCCGCGCCGGTGTCGAACGAATGCGTGACACTCGGCTTGTTGTTCATCTCGAAATTCTTTCGCGAAACCACGACCACCAG
>DASZWQ010000073.1 GCA_035546535.1 Pirellulales bacterium
CCGAAGTGAAGCTTCCGCTGCTCTTTCATCTCGACAACCTGCGCAACATGGATGCGCCGGGCTTGCCGGGGCTCGAGCGTGCGTTGCGCGAGCATCCGACGCTCGTGATGATCGGACACGGGCCAGGCTGGTGGGCGTCGATCGCCGGCGGCACCACGCCCGCCGATCTGGCCGGCTATCCGCGCGGCGAAGTGGCGCCGGGCGGAGCGATCGACCGCCTGATGGATAAGTACCCGAATCTGTACGGCGACCTGTCGGCCGGCAGTGGCGCAGGCGCAATCAAGCGCGACCTGAAATTCGGCCGCGAGTTTCTGGTGCGAAGGCAAGATCGGCTGATGTTCGGCACCGACTTCCTCGCGCCCGGTCAAGATGTGCCGCAACTGGAGCTATTCGCGCACATCGATTTGCCGGGCGATGCGGCGGCCAAGATCTTTCGCGACAATGCCCGCCGCATCCTACGTTTGAATCGCTAGTCGCAGATCCATCAAATGGCATTCTCGATATTCACCACGGAGACACGGAGGCACAGAGAAATGATTACGCACTCTGGTGAACGATGAACACAAGAAAAGCTGGCACCCGTTACTCTCATCCCGCGTTCTTACTCTGCATTTTCTTCTCCGTGGCTCCGTGGTGCAATTGGTCTTTACGACCAGGCAGCTTACGCCGCCAGTCGCGGCGGATAAGCGAAGCCGGTCTTGGCGTCATTCCAGCGGCGCAATGAGATGGCTGCCAAATGGCCGCCGAAGGCCACGGAAAGCTTGAGCGCCGTTTGAAACCGCGACGGCCGACCGACGAGCGGAATGCAATCCAGGTCGCATTGCGGATCGGGGTCGGTCAGATTCACGGTCGGCGGCGCGAACCCGTCGCGCAGGGCGAGTGTGGTAATCGCCAGTTCGACGCTGCCCGAGGCGTTAACCAGGTGTCCGAGCATGGATTTCGTGGCGCTGACCCAAATTTTGTCGGCGGCCGGCCCCAGGGCGCGGCGAATGCCGCGTGTTTCGACCAGGTCGTTCTGCTGGGTGCCAGTGCCATGGGCGTTGATGTAGTTGATTTCGTCGGGCGCGAGCCGGGCGTCATTCAGCGTGGCCGAAATCAGATAGGCCAGCGCCTCGCTCTCGGCATCGAGCCCTGTGACGTGATGCGCCTCGGCCTGCATGCGGCCGCCGATGATTTCAGCATAAATCTTCGCACCGCGATTAATCGCATGGCTCAAGCGTTCGATCACGAACAGCGCCGCGCCCTCGCCCATGACGAAACCGCTGCGGCGGACATCGAACGGCCGGCAGGCTTGTGTCGGATCCTCGTGTTCGGCCAGAACGCCCATGCGGTGAAACCCGGCGGCAAACAGCGGGTGAATCCCCTCACCGCTGCCGCATAGCGCGATATCGGCCTTGCCGTCCTCGATCGCGCGGACGGCCGCCAGAATGTCAATCAGGCCGCTCGCGCAGGCGGTCGAATGGCAGATTCTCGGCCCGTAGAGTCCGAAGCGGTTCGCCACCGAGGAGCAGCCGGTGTTGGGCATCCATTGCTGCCACCAGGGAACGCCGTGCGGATCGATGAGATCGTGCCGGCCGGCTTGTTCGATGACGAAGCCGGTGTCTCCCATGTGGCCGCTGATCGCGCAGGCAAAGCGATCGCGATCGACATCGTCCAGGCGAACGTGGCTATCTTCGATAGCCTCTCCGGCGGCGTGGTGCAAGAGGGTGATCGTTTTCAGCTCACCCGGGTGGCGCAACGGGATATCGACCGTGGCCGCGATCAACAGGTCGTCGGGGATGCCCGGCATGCCGCGCAAATTGCGCACACCGCTCTGACCGCGTTGCACGGCGCGCCACACGCTCTCGCGATCGTGCCCCACCGAGGCGATCAGCCCGATCCCGGTGATCACAATCGGCTCTCGATCCTCGCGCGCCGGTGGAAGTCTCCCTGCCACTTCGTGCACTCACATGGGGCTGCGAATTCTAGGGCGTACGGCAATTCCCCGCAGGGAACGGCCCTTCTCCGCCAAGATCGGAGAAATGAGGCCGAAAACTTTGAGTGATCGGAGCCATCGGGGACTAGGAGCCCCTTTTTGTTTGAATTTTGAAAAAATAGCTGATGGGCGTCAAGTTTTCCTTCTCCCTATCCGACAGCGACTCGCGCCTGCCGATGGGTCCCCTGGGCCCGCCGAACGGGGATCGAAAGCCACGAAGCGCATCACTCTCTCTTGCGCCCGTTGCGACTTCGCCACCTGCGATCCGCCACGCGGCGGAAAAGTGGGAGAGAGCTGCGCGCGAGATGGGCGGAAATGATGCCTCGTGAAAAAAGTCGGACGGCAGGTGGTTGCAAATCGAAAGCAAATTGCTAGACTCCTGAACTTGTGGGGAACATGCCCAAATGAGCGGTGTTTGAAATAGCTTTTATGGGTTATGGGCCCTCAGCGTCGGACGGTCGGCACGAGAACGGAGTCGCGCGTCTCGCCTAGCGGCAATTGAGCACGTTCCTTCGATTCAGATCCGGCCGGCATGGTTAGGGATGAGAACCTGATCCTGGGAGAAGAGCGACGGACCGTCGATGAGCGGTTTCGTCTTTCGATTCCCTCACTTTTCACCACCGCGCTCGGCGGAGAACAGGCCACATGCATTCTTGCCAAGGAACGGCTCGGCTGCTTGAGCTTGTGGAACCGAGCGCAATGGCAGGAGAGATTCGACGCCGGGCTCGACGTTATCCGTGGCAAGCTGCGGGCCGGCAAGTTCGACACACGTACGGACGAACTGCAGTTGTTCGGGCGGCTGCTCTCGACGCGACACACCGAAGTAACCTTGGCCGGCCGTGCGCGGCTCTTGTTGCCCGATGGCTTTCGCGATTTTCTGCGCGTCGAACCAGGAGGGGAATTGCTATTGGTCGGCGCGGCGGTCTGTCTCGAGATTTGGAACCCAACTACCTGGCTGGAGTATCTGGAACGACGGATGCCGAAGTTCCGAAAACTGTTTGATCGATTAACCGGCTAGGGCGTCGAGCGCGACAGCGTCCAACGCGATCGTGTCTAATTCGCCCGTGCCCGGTGTGGAGCAAGTGCTGTTTTCCCCGCTTGTCACCCGGTTGGAAAGCACAAATACCAAGGACGGTCCTTTGGCAAGGAAGCCAATTTTTCTTCTCCCACCGGGCAGGGCTTTTCCTGCTCTGCCCACCGGCTTAGTTGTCGTTCGTCTTGTGTCATTGGGTTGGCCCATCAACGACGATGGATGCTTGCGCTGCTCGTGATGCTCGGCCGGTCGTAGCGATTCTGCAGCGACTCTGACGAATTCGTTAGCCTCCCATCCATTGCGCAGGGCGATAAGCCATCGCGCCCAACGGCCCCTCGTGAAGAATCGCACGAAGTCGAGGCCCGTCCCCATGCGCTTCCCTTCCCGGCAACGTAACCGCAGCCTAAGGTTGAGATAGCAAGTCAATGCGCGCGGGCCGGCAAGCCTTGGCGGTTTCCTGACAACTGCAAAGGCTCATCGAAAGGACCGAGTCGATGGACTCCATCCGGATCCTGCTCTTTGAAGATAATCCCGCCGATACGAGGCTCATTCGCGAGGCGCTCGCCGATTCGCAACCGCAGCACTTTATCGAGCATCGCACGGACCTTGCCGCTGGCCTGAAGCGGCTGGTCGAACGCGGCGTCGATTGCGTGCTGTTGGATCTGACACTGCCTGATAGCAGCGGTCTGGACACGTTTCGCGCCGTACACCAGGCGGCGCCGCAGGTGGCGATCATCATTCTCTCGGCGTTCGAGAACGATGAGCTGGCGCTGGCGGCCGTTCAAGCCGGTGCTCAGGACTATCTGCCCAAGGGAGAGTTGACACCGAGCTTGCTGGCCCGCTCCATACGCTATGCGCTCGAGCGCAAACGAGCACAGGCCGAGGTCATGGCGCTCAACGCCGAGCTCGAGAGCCGGGTTCGCGAGCGCACGCGCGAATTGGCGGTTGTGAATCACGAACTCGAAGCGTTCGGCTACTCCGTGGCGCACGATCTGCGCCGGCCACTGCGGGCGATCGACGGATTCGCTTCGGTCTTGCACGAGACTTGCGTTGAAAAACTCGATCCGCAGGAGCGCCATTATTTCGATCGTATTCGCCGCGCATGCCGGCACATGGGCGAGTTGATCGACGCGCTGTTGTCGATCGCGCGGCTGGCGCATCAGGAAATGCGGCACGAACCCGTGGACCTGACGGCCGTCGCCGACGAAATCATTCATGAGCTGCGTCGCCGTGAGCCCGCGCGGGTCGTGCAAACGGTCGTTGCCGAAGGCATGATCGCCAGCGGTGATCCTTCTCTCTTGCGCGCGGCGCTTGAGAACCTGATCGGCAACGCCTGGAAGTTCACGCGCCATCGCGACGACGCGCTGATCGAAATCGGCGTCGCCGCGGGAGAAAACGACCGCACGTTCTTCGTCCGCGACAACGGAGCCGGCTTCGACATGGCCTATGCCAGCAAATTATTCAAACCCTTCGAGCGATTGCACCTGACCAGCGAATTCGAGGGGCTGGGCGTCGGACTGTCCGCCGTCGAACGCATCGTGCGGCGCCACGGGGGGCAGGTATGGGCGGAAGCCGCCATCGACCAAGGGGCCACCTTCTATTTTGCCCTGCAGCAGGGCGAGGCATTGCACCATGGACCTCGCGAACAGAACTGTCTTGCTCGTTGAAGACGATCCTGATGACGAAGAGCTGTTTCGCCTGGCTCTCGCGCACGCCAACGTCGATTGCCGTGTGGAAGTAGTTTCGAACGGCGAGGCATTGCTCGGTCGCTTGTTCGGCAGCGGCGCTCACGGCACGAGCGACAAAAAGCCAGACCCCGACCTGATCTTGCTCGACCTGAAGTTGCCGAAGCTCAGCGGTCTGCAAGTGCTGCGCGTGCTGAAGAACACGGCGCACGGCACCGAGGCGGTTACCTGCCCGATCGTCGTGTTTACCTCGTCGGACGACGAAAAGGACATCGCCACCTCATACGGTCTGGGCGCGCTCAGCTACGTACGCAAACCGGTCTCGCACGGACGCTTCATGGAGACTGTTCAAGAAACCGTCCTGTATTGGCTGAATATCAATGAACCGGTGCCGCGGCATGGATCGCGAGCCGCGATGCCGGACATCGAACATGCAGTCGGCGGAATATGACGTAACCCGCTTCTGGGGAGAAATAAAGCGACAACGGTGACCCGGCCTGATGCGAGAGATCACGGGACTGAGCTAGGGGGAGAGAAATCATGAACCGAGAAATGGTTGGTCGTCCGGTAGAGATACTGCTCGTCGAAGACAATTTGGGCGACGTCCGTTTGACCGAAGAGGCGCTGCGCGAAGGGCACGTGAACCACCGCCTGTCGGTGGTGCGCGACGGTTATGAAGCTATCGAGTTCATCCATCAACAGGGGATTTTTTGTCGGGCACCGAGGCCCGACATGATTCTACTGGATCTGGGCTTGCCCAAGATGGACGGCCGGCAACTGCTGGATCACATCAAGGCCGACGACGATCTGCAGCAGATTCCGGTCGTGATTCTGACCGCCTCGCAAGCTCACGAAGATTATTTGCGCGGTGAACTGGCGAACGTCGATTGTTACATGACCAAGCCGGTTGAGTGGGACAAGTTCGTGACCGTTGTCCGACAACTCAAGAAAAGCTGGCTGATGAAGACTTTGCTCACGTCGTAATCTCATCGGGATCGTGCAGCCTACAAATCGCCGCGCGGCCGGTTTCCGAATGACGGATACGCGGCAACCGGCATGCGAGATGTTTCGGTGCTCGAGATCCTTCGCCATCCTTTTGACACTTCCGGATTCCCGCCGCGCTGGCATTGCGGGGCGTGGAGCGCCGAGCTGGGGTGGCTGCACATCGCGTCGGACGTGGCCATCTGGCTCGCCTACATGGCGATACCGGCCGTCTTGTTGTACTACACGGCCCGTCGCCCGCACGTTCCTTTCCGCGGGGTTCTGTTTTTATTCGCCACGTTTGTGCTGGCTTGTGGCACGGTGCACTTGATTGAAGCGACGATATTCTGGTGGCCGGCTTACCGTTTCTCCGGACTGTTGAAGTTCGCGACGGCCATCGTATCCTGGGCCACGATGTTGGCCCTGATCCCCACGGTGCCCTATGCCCTGGGCCTGCGGACGCCGCAAGAATTCGAGCGCGAGCTGGTCGAGCGCCGCGCGATGGAACGCGCGCTGCGCGAAAGCGAAGCGCAATACCGCGAACTCTTCGAAAACGCCAATGACATCGTCTACTTGCACGACCTGCAGGGACGCTTCACGGCGGCCAACAAGGCCGCGATCCAGGCAACAGGTTACAGCCGGCTAGAACTGCTCGGCATGACCGTCGACGAGCTAGTAGCGCCCGAGTATCGGGCGTTGGCCCGCGAAATGACCGCGAAGAAGCTGCTGGGCCAGGCTGGGTCATCCTACGAGTTGACGATCTGCACCAAGGACGGACATCGTCGCCTGTTCGACGTGCACAGCCGACTGGTGACGCGCGACGGCGCGCCGGTAGGCGTACAAGGGATCGCTCGTGACGTCACCGAACGGGAAGAAGCCGCCAAGTCCCTGCGCGAAAGCGAAGCCCGCTTTCGTGGGCTGTTGGAATCGGCCCCCGACGCCATGATCATCATCGATCAGCACGGCTTGATCAAAATCGTCAATTCGCAGGTCGAACGAATGTTCGGCTACGGGCGCGACGACCTGTTGGGCCAGCCGGTCGAAAAGCTTCTCGATGAATCGCTGCACGGCGCTTATGCGACGTACCGCGATCAGTTCGCCGCCGACCCGCGGGCCCGGCCGATGGGGAGCGGGGTCGAAGTGCACGCTCGTCGGCGCGACGGCAGCCAGTTGCCCGTCGAGATCAGCTTAAGCCCTTTTCTCACAGACGATGGCCTGGTCGTGACGGCGGCCGTGCGCGACGTGACGGAGCAGCACGAGGCGCGCGAGCTGTTGGCCCAGCAAGCCGAGGATTACGCGCGCTCCAACGCCGAGCTCGAGCAATTCGCGTATGTCGCCTCGCACGATCTGCAGGAGCCGTTGCGGATGGTGGCCAGCTACTGCCAACTGCTGCAGCGACGCTACAAGGGAAAGCTCGACGCCGACGCCGACGACTTCATCAACTTCGCCGTGGACGGTGCCCGGCGCATGCAGGTGTTGATCAACGACCTGCTCACTTACTCGCGCGCTGGTCGCCGTGACTTGGCGCTGGCCGAGACGGATTGCGAGCAAGTCTTGAGCGACGTGATGTCGAATTTGCAGACGGCTATCGAAGAACGCGAGGCCGTGATTACTCACGATCCCTTGCCAACGGTCATGGCCGACCGCGGACAATTGACCCAAGTGCTGCAGAACCTGGTTGCCAACGCCATTAAGTTCTCGAAGTGCCGTCCAAAAGTTCACATTGCCTCGGAACGGATCGACGACGAGTGGCGCATCGCGGTGCGCGATCATGGCATCGGCATCGCGCCGGAGTATGCCGAGCGGATCTTCGAAATCTTCAAACGTCTGCACGGCTGGGGCGAGTACCCCGGCACGGGCATCGGCCTGGCCGTTTGCAAGAAGCTCGTCGAACGCCACGGGGGACGTATCTGGGTCGAGTCGACGCCAGAGCAGGGAAGCACCTTCTTTTTCACGTTGCCCGCTTGTTAAGGGAACTCTTTAAATGAACATCGGATACCGCGCAAGCCCGGTCGAGATACTGCTGGTCGAGGACAATCCGGGCGATGTGCGCCTGACGCAAGAAGTGCTACGCGAAGGCAAAGTGCGCAATACGCTGCGCGTGGCGGAAGATGGCGAAGAAGCACTGGCCATGTTGCGCCGCGAAGGGGCCTTCAGCGAGTCGCCCCGGCCGGATGTGATCCTGCTCGATTTGAACTTGCCGAAGAAAGACGGTCGCACAGTCCTGGCCGAGATCAAAGCCGATCCCAGCTTGCACCGCATCCCGGTGGTCATCCTGACGACGTCGAAGGCCGAGGAAGACGTGCTGAGGAGCTACGACCTGAACGCCAATTGCTACATCACCAAACCGGTCGACCTGGACCAGTTCATCAACGTGGTGCGGATGATCGAAGACTTCTGGCTGTCGATCGTGGTCTTGCCGTCGGTGTCCGCGACCGTTGGATAGGAACGCGCCTCTTCCGGAGGGCGCTTCATCTTCTGTCGCAATGCAGTCTCAAGCCCAGCGTGGGTGCCACTGGTGGCTCGTCCACCAGTGCGGCCGTTTTGATAAGCACTGCTAGCAGCCTGTTGAAGAACTCAACGGGCTGCGACATCGCAGGGATGCGATGGCAAAATATCGACGTAAGTCGTTATTTTGCGAGTCGTGCGACGCTTTGCTTCGCACTTGGCGAGGTTGAAAAAAGCCACGAGGGCTTTTTTCAACAGGCTGCTAGACAAGCTACCAGTGACACCCTGACCGTGGCCGTGACGTTTTGAAATTGCGCCTACGGCTGCTCAACTTCGCGCGAGCGCTCGCCCCGCAAACTGTGACGCTCTAGGGCCGCCCCGATGAAGCCGGCGAACAGCGGATGCGCGGCGGTGGGCTTGCTTTTGAACTCGGGGTGGAACTGCACCGCCACGAACCACGGATGCGACGGCAACTCGATCAACTCCACCAGCGACGAATCAGGGCTCGTGCCGGCGAACAACATGCCGTGCGCCGCGAACTGATTCCGGTATACGTTGTTGAACTCGTAGCGGTGCCGATGACGCTCGAAGATGCGCGTGCGACGATACGACCTGGCTGCGTGACTTTCCGGCGCGAGCACTGCTTCTTGCAGCCCGAGCCGCATGGTGCCGCCTTTGTCAGTGATCGACTTCTGCTCATCCAAGAGGCAGATCACGGGGTGGGGCGTGTCTTTGCAGATTTCCGTCGAGTGCGCGCCGGCCAGCCCGACCACGTTGCGAGCGAACTCGACTGCGGCGCATTGCATCCCCAGGCAAATGCCGAAGAACGGGATACCGCGCTCGCGGGCGAAGCGAATGGCCTCGACCTTGCCCTCGATGCCGCGCTCGCCGAACCCGCCGGGCACGAGCAGGCCGTCGTAGCCGGCCAGCAAGCGCTCGGGTCCGTCGCGCTCAACCTCTTCGCTCTGGATACGCTGAATGCGGATTTGTGCCCGATGGGTGATGCCGGCATGATCGAGAGCTTCGTAGATCGACTTGTACGCGTCGCGATGTTCGGCGTATTTACCGACCACGGCAATGCCCAGTTCGCGATCGGGATTGCGCAGCTTGTGTACCAGCTCGCGCCAATCATCCATGTCGAGCTGGCCCGCCGAGAGCCCCAAGCGGCGCACGATCAAGTCGTCGAGCTTGTTGTCCATCAGGCTCAAGGGGACCTCGTAGATCGAGAAGTCTTTATCCTTCTCCTCGATCACGGCGTCTTTGGGCACATTGCAGAACAGCGCGATCTTTTCGCGATCCTCGCGGCTGATCGTACGTTCGGTCCGGCAGATCAAGATGTCCGGCTGAATACCAATCTGCCGCAGTTGGCCGACCGAGTGCTGCGTCGGCTTGGTCTTCAGCTCGCCAGCCGCTTTCAGGTACGGGACCAGCGTCAGGTGGATGTACAGGCAGTTTTCCTTGCCGATATCGAGCGAGAACTGGCGAATTGCTTCCAGAAACGGCTGGCTTTCGATGTCGCCCACCGTACCGCCGATCTCGGTGATCACGACGTCGACATTGTCGCCGGCAAGTTTTTCGATGACGCTTTTGATTTCGTTCGTGATGTGCGGGATGACCTGCACGGTCTTGCCCAGGAATTCGCCGCGTCGTTCCTTGTTGATCACCGACAGATAAATCTGACCCGTCGTGTAATTCGAATCGCGCGTGAGCGGGCTGTTGGTGAACCGCTCGTAATGTCCCAGGTCGAGATCGGTCTCGCTGCCGTCGTCCAGCACGTAGACCTCGCCGTGCTGATAGGGGCTCATCGTGCCAGGGTCGACATTGATGTACGGATCGAGCTTTTGCATCCGCACGCGTAATCCGCGCCGTTCGAGCAGCATGCCGATCGAGGCGCTGGTAAGCCCCTTCCCTAGCGAGCTGACCACGCCACCGGTCACGAAAATGTATTTGGTCATACGTTCACCATCCATGCGTTCGTCGGTTGGGCGAAAAGGGCCGCTGCCGCTTGCTGCGTCAATGCGCTACCGCCGCCCGCTGGACCACTTTGGGCCGACGGGACGTCTGAAAAAACGAATAGGCCCGGGCTGTGCGGGCCGGAAACGGCGGGGCCAGGGTCACGTCACCCCGTGTAAACCCTGGAACCACATCTTAGTGCATACGCGCAAATTCGCAATGAGACTCATTCGCTCGGGTTAGGGTGAGGGTGTTCAGGGTCGAACGCGATTGACCCTCACCCCGGCCCTCTCCCGACGGGAGAGGGAGTCGCCCGGCGTACAAATGCGGCGTAATCCTCGGGCGTATCGATGCCGACGGTCGGCTCGTCGACCACGCCAACCGCGATCGCGTGCCCTGCATCGAGCACGCGCAACTGCTCGAGTTTTTCCAAACGCTCGATGCGCGCGGGCGCGAGCGCCGCGATTTGTAGAAGAAAATCGCGCCGATACGCGTACAGCCCTACGTGCTGATAAAAATTCGGCGGGTTTTCGGTGAGCAGTTCGTCGTGCCAGTCGCGGACGAACGGAATCGGGCAGCGGCTGAAATACAGCGCTCGGCCGCGACCGTCGAAGACGACCTTCACGCAGGCGGGGTCAAGCAGTTGCTCGCGCCGCCGAATCGGCGTGGCGAGCGTCGACATTTGCAGGCGCGGATCACGCTCCAGCAGTTCCACCACCAAATCGACCGAATGCCCGGCGAGCTCCGGCTCATCACCTTGCACGTTGACGAAGATATCAACGTCCGGCCGGCGGCGAGCGATCTCGGCGACGCGATCCGTGCCGCTGGCGCAGGTTTCGCTCGTCATCTCGACCTGGCCGCCAAAGCCGCGCACCTCGGCTAGGATCTCTTCATGATCGGTGGCGACGCACACGCCGCTGGGGCGCGTGGCCCGGCTCGCCGCCTCGAACGTATGTTGAATCAGCGACTTGCCCGTCTCGCGCAACAGCATCTTGCGTGGCAGCCGGCTGGATGCCAGACGAGCCGGGATGACGATCAAGCTGGTCGAGTGAATCCGCGGGACGAATTGCGCCTGTGACATCGCCCGGACGCCCTCCTTGGCTGCCGACTGTGTTACCGCGCGGCTGCCATCTTCTGAGAGGGCCGCGCGCGGCCAATTCATAGCAATTTCGGCCCACGCGAGATAGGTCAGCCACCACGGGTAGGCGCGGGGCTGTACGTTTCGGAACGCCACGCGCCCCTGGCAAGGTGCTATCGGATTGGTATGCTTCGCAGGTGCAGAGCGACTGATCGCCTCTTTGGGCCCTCTTACCTACTTCAACCAGTCTCCGAATTCGCCGTGTTTGACAAGCAACCCCTCGTCGATCTGGTTCGCGCCAAAGCTTTGAAGTTTGGCGATTTCACCCTCGCCTCGGGCAAGAAGGCCAGCTTCTATCTGGATACCAAGCAAGTGACGCTCGATTCGGCCGGGGCCAAGCTGGTCGGTGAAGGTATCCTCGATCTGCTCGCGCCACGCATGCCGAAGGCCGTGGGCGGCATGTCGATCGGCGCCGACCCGATCACGGCCGCCATTATCACGCTCGCCGGAGTGCGCGGCGTGCCGCTGTTGGGCTTCATGGTTCGCAAAGAGCCGAAAGGGCACGGCACGAATCGTTACATCGAAGGGCCCGTGCAGCCCGGCGACGAGGTCGTGATCGTCGAGGACGTCGTGACTACCGGTGGCTCATCGCTGTTGGCCATCGACCGGGCGATTGAATTCGGCCTGCAGGTCAAACGCGTGATAGCAATCGTCGATCGGCTCGAGGGAGGGCGCGAAGCCTTCGCTCGTCGCGATATTGCGCTAGACACGCTGTTGACGATTCGCGATTTTGGCATCGAGCCACAGGCGTAGCTGCCTTGCATTCTGAGGCGACCGGCCCGCGGCTTTTCCTCCGCGCTCGATTGCCATGGAAACCAGCCTGCATCGCGAATTGAAGCTGCTCTACGCCGGCGACGCCGGGCAGACCGAAGTGCGCGTGGGGCGTTACCGGATCGATGCCGTGGCCGGGGACGAGTTGGTGGAGATCCAGCACGGACGGCTGGGGGCCATCAGCTTCAAGATCGCCGAATTGCTCAAGAGCCACGACGTGCGTGTGGTCAAACCGATCGTGCGCGAGAAGCGAATCATCAAACGCCGCCGCCGCGGCGGAAAAATCGTCTCGCAGCGCCGCAGCCCGAAGCGTGGAAAGCTGCTCGACGTGTTTCACGACCTCGTGTATTTCACGAAGGTTTTTCCGCACCCGCGGCTGTCGATCGAAACTGTGCTGGTCGACGTCGAAGAGGAGCGCTACCCGGGCCATGGACGCCGGCGCCGCTATCGCCGCAGCGATTTTCAGATCGAAGATCAGCGGCTGCTGGCCGTGGGGGACTCTTGCCTGGTGCGCGAGCCCACGGATCTGATCACGCTACTCGATTGTAAGTTGCCGGCTCGCTTTCACACGGGGCACGTGGCGACGGCGCTCGACATTCCACGCTGGATTGCGCAGCGCATCGCTTATTCCTTGCGCGAAACCGGCGCGGTGCGCGCTGTGGGCAAAGAGCGCAATGCGCACGTCTACGAGTTGATCCCTCCGCGCTCTGCCGCGTGAAGATTACTTGGACGCGGTGTCAATTTGGATCGTGTGCCACTGGTGGCTTGCCGCCAGTGCAAAGTTCTCAACGAGCACTGATACACAAGCTAACAGTGTCACCCAAGGCTTTGTCCAGGCCCCGGAGATCACGCGCCCCGCATCTGCCGAGAGAACTCCCACGCGGCCAAGGCAAAGCCGATCGCCACGACCACGCGGCGCACCAGGTTCTTGTTCAAGCGCCGCGACACATGCGCACCCGCGTAACCACCCATGATGGCAGCCACCATCATGATCGAGGCGTATCGCCAATCGACATCCTGCTTGACGATGAACCACACGGCCGACACGCCGTTGATCAGCGCGTTCAGCACGGTCTTCAGCCCGTTCATCGCGTGGATATCCGACAGACCCATCATGGCCAGGGCCGAGAGCATGAGAATGCCGATCCCCGCGCCGAAGTAGCCACCATACACCGCCACGCAGAACTGGAAGGCAATGATCGCCGCCAAGGTGCCGCCGCGCGGCGCCGCGTGAGCTTGCCCGATGCCGGTCCAACGGGCGACCTGCGGCTGAATGGCAAACAGCGTCGCCGCCGTCAGGATCAGCCACGGCACCAGGACCTTGAACGTATCGGGCGAGAACTCGGTCAATAGCAGCGATCCGGTGATCCCGCCGATCAAGCTCGGGGCTGCCAGCCAGGCGACCCAGTGCCGCGAAGCGGACAGCTCCCGCCGGAATCCCCAAGCGGCGGAAAGCGCGCCCGGCAGCAGCGCGACGGTGCTCGTGCAATTGGCCAAGCGGGCCATCTCGGCCGACGAGCCGAGGATCGCATAGAGGGTTGGAAACGTCAGCAGCGTCCCGCCCCCGGCGATGGCATTGATCGCGCCCGCGGCGGCGGCTGCGGCACATAAAACAATGATCTCGAGCGGCATTCCGGCCTTTCGCGCGCTTAGACAATCGAAGCAGGACGCGCCGCACTGTACCGGTTGGGCCTTTTGCGGAACAGGCGACCAAGAACCGGCGGTTCGACGGCTGGGCGGAAGGCAACGTCGGCTATGCGGGCCTGGGTTTCGGGGGGGGTGAGGCCGGGCCCAAAAAATCAATTAGTTTGCGCGCAATTCATCTCGCTATTTTGATTCGACCGGCTAAGATCAGGGAATCCGAGCCGCAAATTCGCGGTAATGGCTCGGCACGTCTTTTCTTTCTCGGCTCGCGGTGGCCCAAATTTGGGGGGATCGCATGTCGCTCACGGAAATCCAACGGCAGAAGTCGGGTGGTCACCGGTTTTGGGTTCGGGCTTTGTTGCCCCTGGCACTGGCTTTCGCTGCACCGGCCGTCGCCCTCTGTCCGGCTTCGGCCGCGGACGGCAACCGTCCCACCGAGGCCGATTCGGCCGCCGAGCGCGGCTACCGATGGCTGACGACCAAGCCCTACATTCCAGTTGCCCACGATCAGGACGTCTTCGACCAGCTGTGGAAAGTGTGGGAGGAGCCGGCCCGCTCGCAGGCCGCGAAGGCGACGGTCGAAGAGCGCCGCAAGATGGCCTTCTCGCGCTATGGTTTGACCGAGTCGCCCGACCTCCCGGGCCCGGTGGCCATGCAATATGTCGATGCCGGTCACGGCGGCTGGTCGATCAATTGCCTCTCGTGCCATGGCGGCAAAGTGCTTGGCAAATCGATGCCCGGCCTGCCCAACTCGCACTTCGCCATGCAGACCTTTACCGACGAAGTGCGCATGATCAAGGCGCGGCAGGGCAAGATGAGCGCGCTGGAGCTGGCGGCCGCATCGTTCCCGATGGGCAATTCCAACGGGACGACCAATGCCGTGATGTTCGGCGTCGCTCTCGGCTTCTTGCGCGATGAGAATTTGAACCTGCGCACGGATGTTTCGGTGCCCAACTTCGTGCACCACGACATGGACGCGCCCCCGTGGTGGAACGTCAAGAAGAAAACCTATCTGTACATCGACGGTTTCGCACCGAAGAGCCCGCGCGCGCTCATGCAGTTCTTGCTGGTGCCGCAGAACGACGCGGCAAAATTCCGCGAATGGGAAGCGGACTTCAAGGACCTGTACGCCTGGATCGAGGCGCTCGAGCCGCCGAAATATCCGTTCGAAATCAATCACGACCGGGCCGACAAGGGGCGCGCGATTTTCGAACAGAATTGCAGCAGTTGCCACGGCACGTACGGCGAGAAATGGACCTACCCGAACAAGCTCGTGGCGATCGAAGAAGTCGGCACCGATCGGGTGCGGCTCGATTCGCTCACGCCCGAGCAGCGTTACGGCTACCAGCTCAGCTGGTTCGGCCAGCTCGACGGCGATAAGAAAGTCGTGACCGACCCGGGCGGATACGTCGCGCCGCCGCTGGACGGCATCTGGGCCTCGGCGCCGTACCTGCACAACGGTTCCGTGCCGACCCTGTGGCATTTGTTCCACAGTGACGAGCGGCCGGTCGTCTGGCAGCGCAGCGAAGACGGCTACGACCAGGATAAGGTCGGGCTGGAAGTCACGACGATGGCGGAGCTACCCGCCACGGCCAAGACGGGGCGCGAGAAGCGCCGCTACTTCGACACGCGGCTCTTTGGCAAAAGCGCGGTCGGGCACACCTTCCCCGACGCCCTCGACGAGCCGGAGAAGCAGGCCGTGATGGAATACCTGAAGACGCTGTGATTTGCGAACGAACCCGATTGTCGTCTGAGACAGGGCACAACTTCCAGATTCTTGATTGCTCGGCAAGGGATGTTTGCGCGGTTTCGATTGTTCAGCAACGTCGAGTTTTTCTTCGAGAGAATCGCGAGTGATCGTCGGGCACGAATTTCTTGATCCTTCGTTTTCGCGTCATTAGACTTCACATCTAGCCGGGGAGCTTTCGGCGGCGCTCCCCTGTTTTCTATCGCTCTTCTTATGCGGTGGGCTGGGAATGTCCGGGTCAGTTCCAGAGGGTGGGCCGGCCTTCACGCCGTATACGGTTCGCTGCCCTGGTTGCCATGGGCGGATCACGGTCAAGAAGCCAGAATTAATCGGCCGACAAGTGGCGTGCCCCGGCTGCAAGACTGCATTTCGCATCGAACCTGTGTCAACCGTCACGGCGCCGGTGCAACGGCCTCCGGCGGCCAAGAAAACGCAAACGCCTCGGGATTCGACGAAGAGCCCAGCGGCGAATGCAGCCGCACCGTCAGGGCCGCTGGTCGCGCAAAGTACACGAACAACCCAGCGGACGCCAAGTGCGGACGGGAGCGCGGTAACGCGCCAGCAATTCCCTCGTGAGACGCATCCCTCGCCATCCCTTGGCCACGGCATCGGTTGGAAGATTCCGGCCATGATCGGTGCAGGAAGCGCGATCGGCGCCGCCCTCGTTATGGCCGGTTTTTTGATGTTGCGATCCGGGGGCAATCCAACAGTCGTTGCTATCGCGGCGCCCGTGGCTTCCAGCCCAAGTGGGCCGACCCAGGCGGCGAGCGTCGTTCCGTCAAGCGTGCCATCTGAATCGAGCACTGCGCCGCCGACAGTTGCCTCGCCACCATCAATCGCGGCACCGCAAGTGACGCCCGCGCCAACAAAGACCGACGCGCCACAAGTTGCGGTTCAGCCGCCGGTTGCCCAGTCTGTCAATCCTCAGCCGGCTCTTGGTCAACCGGGCGCCCCACCGCCAGACTATCCGCAGCCGCACAACATCGTGCCCGGCGGTCCGCAGCCAGGTTTTCCACAACCGGGGCCCATGCCATCAGGCGCGAGTCCCTACCCTAGCGGGCCTCCCGGTGCTGTGCCGCCAGGTATGGGCGGTCGGCGCGGGATGATTCGGTACGGCGGAGCGCCGCCAGGTTACGGAGCGCCGCGTGCTACACCGCAAGGTCCGATGGGGTCGGGCGCACCACAGGCAAACCAGCAGGCCGAAATTCCCGCGCAACCCGCTCAAGAAACGGCAACGAACAATCCTGAGGCGGCGATGCCTAATGGCGGTGCCGTGAGCAAATCCTCGACCCGCGAAATCGTGGATCGAATCGGCGGTGGCATCGTCCTCTTGAATATCTTCGATGCCAGCGGGCGCAAAGTCGGCTTGGGCAGCGGGTTCGTGATCGACGCCGGGGGGCGTATCGCCACGAATTTCCACGTCATCGAGCGGGCCGCAAAAGCCACTGCCCAGTTCAAGGACGGCACCGAGCGCGACGTCACTGGCTACTGGATGGCGGACAAAGAGCATGATTTTGCCATACTGCAAATGCGCGATCCGCCCCAGGCTCTGACGGTGTTGACGCTCTCGGCCGATGCCGATCCGCAGCAAGGTGACGATGTGATCGCTATCGGTCATCCGAAGGGGTTCACATTCACCGTCACGACAGGGATTGTCAGCGCGATCCGCACTCCCGAAGACTTGCCCGAGGAAACTCGCGACGCGATCGACGCGCCGGATGATGCGCTGTGGATTCAGACCACGGCCCCGATCTCACCGGGCAACAGCGGTGGCCCACTCCTCAATAGCAAGGGGGAAGTGATCGGAGTCAACACGTGGGTTTCGCTGGTTGCCGAAAACACGGCCTTCGCCAACCATGTGCGGATGTTGCGGGATTGCCTGACGCGACAATCCGCCGCCGCCAAGCCTCTGCCGGTGCCAGGGGCCAAAGCTTCGCTGAACTCGCTGGTGGCCGATGTCCTGCAGGGATTCACCGAAGAATATACCAAGTATCTGAAACAGGTGCGCGGAGCGGGCAGCATCGCTGCGCGCAATCGTGTCGCCGACGCCAATCCGGCGGTCAGCTACATGCAGAAGTTGTATGCCCTGTCTGATGAGCATCGCCACGATGCGATCGGGCTCGAGGCATTGGCTACCGCGTGCGAACTAGCCAACGTGGACAAAAAGCGAGCGGGAACGGTCTTGAAGGCGGTTACGATCCGACTGCTCGAAGATCATGTCGAGGACGAGAAGCTAGGGGACGTCGCCTTGGCGATGGTCAAGTCGGAGCCCAGCGACGTCCGAGATTTTCTCACGAAGCTTAGTTCGCAAAGTCCACACCGCGACGTCAAGGGCTTTGCCACGTTCACCCTAGCGATTCATCAGGCGAATGCGCTCGACGGACCGAACAAGGCCGAGGAGGCAAAGGCTCTGACGCTTTTGAAACGCGTCGTCAACCAATACGGTGACGTGAAGGTGGGCGAAAGCACACTAGGCGCCGTCGTTGGACCCGTTCTATACACGATCGAGCATCTGACCGTAGGCAAGAAGGCGCCCGAGGTCAAAGGCAAGGATTTCGAGGGACACAATATCAAGCTCAGTGATTTTCGCGGCAAAGTACTGGTGTTGGATTTTTTTGCCGACGCGTCCGAGATTTGCCGGTCCCTTTACCCGCACCACAAGGCGATTATGGATCGGTACAAAGAGGACCCTTTCCAGCTGCTAGGGCTCAACGCCGACACGCTGGAAAAGGGGCGCAACGCGGTGAACTTGAAGAATGTGACCTGGCCCTGCATATGGGATGGACCGAAGGGGCCGATCGGCACGAAATGGAACATCGCCGCCTACCCCCGCAATTTCGTGATCGACGAGAAGGGAATCATTCGCTACCGCGATCTGTACGGCCAAGATTTGGTGCAGGCCATCGAGGTATTGCTTACCGAGATGAATCCCAGCCGGCCCCCTTACAAGCAGCCCGCGGCGGTGGCTACCACGCCGAAGAGCTCCTCCCCGTTATCAATGCGCCGTGCGCCGTCAATCCGCTCGCACGGGATTCCCAGCAGCCGGCTCAATCGCGGGTTTCCGCGCGGCATTGGCCCCTCGGCACAGCAGCCCTCGCAGTAAACGCTCGCTGGGTACGAATTACTTCGGGGCAGAATCGCTCGAATGCCCGTGGACACGCAGCGGCCCGACCGATTCCTGCTTGTGCGAAGCCACGACGCGGCAAAGCTCCGCGAATGGGAAGCGGACTTCAAGGACCTGTACGCCTGGATCGAGGCGCTCGAGCCGCCGAAATATCCGTTCGAAATCCATCACGACCTGGCCGACAGCAAACATGAACGTAGACGGCCCGCGCGTATCGCCGCAACCGGGGCAGCATCAATCGTCTTTCCGTTAACTTTCCCGATCGACCTTACTAAAACAGCGGCTTGCGCCCCAGCTTGCGGCGCGTGACGGCCCATTGGCCGGCGTGCATCATGGGGTGCGAGCCGGCGAGCAGGAACACGTCGACATTCGTAGGCACAAAGGCGCGGAACTTTTCCGGCGCCGGTTTATCCAGATCGGCGTCCGAAATTTTTTCCAACGCCTTGAGCGTGCCGGCCCGTTGTTCCCGCATCAAACGCAGGTATTCGTCCTTGGTGCAGAACGCCTTGGGATCGTCGCTTGCGGCGGTTTCTTTGGAGTGCTTTGCGGCGAACCCCTCGGGCAGCTTGGGCATGACGCCGGGAACGATCGCGCCGATGAGCATATTTTCCGCCTCGATCAGATGGCCCAATTGCCAGGCGATGTGATTCGCGCCGGGCACCGGGCGAACGAGCAGATCGGCGTCGGTCAGGTCGCCCAGGTAAGCTGCAACGATCTTGTCGGCTCCTTCGATGCTGCGGCGAATCGTATCCTTCGTGTTCATCGGTAGCTCCTGTGAGGTATCGGCCGCAGAGCTACGGCCGAGTGGGACGTGTCGAAACCGGATTGTACGAGTGTGCGGCGCTAGTCACAATTCGCGCGCATCCCTCCGAACGGGCCACCCAATGGCGTGGGGCTCCCGCATCGAGCAAACACGAGCCATCGGGCATACGCGGGAAACTGAGCAGCAAATTGTCGCAACTGGCCGCGAAAAAGCCACGCGCGAAGATGCGCCTTGTCGTACGCACTGTGCAGACGGCCGGATTTAAAAGCCGCGCGACTGCCGTGGAAAATCGTCTTGGTTGAGAAAAAGTTGTGTTAGCGTACAATGAGGAAGCCGCCAGATTCCCGCCGACGTAACCATTTGCGCGGCGCGGAATCACTTGTTTGTGGCAGGCGACGATTCGTTGGGCCTCGCGTAGCAATTCCCTCACCGATAGCCGCCCGGAGCCACGTGCCCGTCATCCGGGCATTTTCTCACCATGAGCGAACTGTACCACGAGTGCGGCATCGCGGCGGTTTACCACCTGCCCGGCCGGGCTGCCAGCCCGTTGTGCCCCGAGCAGGGCCCCGAGCAGGCCTCGCGTCTCTTGCCGCGAATGTTGCTCGATATTCAGAACCGCGGGCAGCTCTCGGCGGGCATGACCACGTTCAACCCCGAGCGCAATCAGCTTATCGACACGTACAAGGAACTAGGGAGCGTCAGCGAGGTCTTTCGCCTCAGCCATCGCGGCAAGTGCGAGAGCCTGATGAGCGAGTACGCCGGCCGCGCGGCGATCGGGCACGTACGCTACGCCACCTGCGGCGCCGAGGACCGCAGTTACGCCCAGCCCTTCGAGCGGCATCATTTGCAGCGGCACAAGTGGTTCAGCTTCGCCTTTAACGGGCAGTTGGCCAATTACCAGAAGCTGCGCCGCGATCTGCTGGCCAATGGCGACAACCATCTGGCCCGCGAGACCGATACCGAAATCCTGATGCACGAGATCAGCCACGAGCTCTCGGGCGATCGGAACCCGTCGCTCATCGAGTTGTGGCGCAATGTCGATCATCGGCTCGACGGGGCCTATAGCCTGGTATTCCTGAACGCCGTGGGCGATATGCTCGTGGCGCGCGATCCGTTGGGCATCAAGCCACTGTGCTATGCCTTGGAGGGGCCGCTCTTCGCGGCCGCCAGCGAGAGCGTGGCGCTGGTGAACTTGGGATTTGCCCCCGAGAACATCAAATCGCTGCTTCCGGGCCAGGCGATCACGATCGTGGATGGCCGTTTCGAAGTACAGCGGTTCACGCCCAGCCCGAAGAAGGCGCACTGCTTCTTCGAGTGGATTTATTTCGCCAACGTGGCGAGCACGATGGATAACCGCAGCGTCTACCTGTCGCGCACGGCGCTCGGCGAAGAGCTGGCCCGGCTGGAGACGGTGCCGATCGACGAGGATACGATCGTCGTTCCCGTGCCCGACACCAGCAAGGCCGCGGCCGACGCCATGGCCTATCGGCTGGGCGTTCCCTCGCGCGAAGGCCTGATCCGCAATCGCTACGCCGGCCGCACGTTCATCGAAGGCTCGGGCGCTCGCAAGCAAAAGGCCGAGAGCAAGTACACGCCGCTCCGCGAAGTGCTGGAAGACAAACGCGTGCTCTTGGTCGAAGACTCGATCGTCCGCTCGACGACCATGAAGGTGCTCTTGCATCGCATTCGCGAGCTGGGTCATGCCCGCGAGATCCACGTGCGCGTCGCCTGCCCGCCGATCGTGGCGCCGTGCTTTTACGGCATCGACATGTCGACGATCAGCGAACTGTTCGCCCCGCGCTTTCTGGAGAACGGTGTGCTGACCGCGGCCAGCCAGGCGCGCATGGCCGAGCAGCTCGGAGCCGATTCGTTGCGCTATCTGCCGCTGGAATCGATCGCCCGCGCGATTGGATTCGACAGCGATCAGTTATGCCAGGCGTGCCTGACCGGCGAGTATCCGACGCCCTGCGGGCAGGACCTGTATCAGATCGCCTTGGCCAATGCCAAATCGAACGTCGCCACGCGCACGTACGAAAGCGTCGAAGCGCACGCCCGCTAGTCGAGGAGTTGAGCTCGGGCCTTTCTGGCGACGACGCCTCGGTCTGGCTTTTCTCCCCGTTCACGTGGAACGCGCGAAGCAATACGTGGCTCATCCGCCCACGCGTAATCCGCGATCGTCGATCGTGTAGGGGACGATTTCATCCGTGCAAGCGCTACCACGGTGCTTGGCAATATACAGCGCGCGCGATAGACGATTGCCGCTGCGGATCTTGCCGAAGTAGATCACGGTATTGGCGTTCGACAAC
>DASZWQ010000074.1 GCA_035546535.1 Pirellulales bacterium
TCGCTCGGCTGCCAAGCGGCTGGCGCGTTACCGCTGGGTGCAGATCGAATGGCTCCCCTCCTACGCACCCGAGTTGAATCCCGTCGAAGCCATGTGGAACCATACCAAGTACAGCGACCTGGCCAACTTCATCCCGGACGACGCCGCGCACCTGGGCCGCTCCATCCGATCATCGATCACGAATCAGCAGCATGACGCCTACTTGAAACATTCCTTCTTCCGCTACACACACCTGATCGCTTGATGGACCATTATCTAGCTAGGACTCAATAAAGCAGATAGGGCTCGCTTTGCATAACTACCTAGCAGCCTACGGCTCATTCCCTCCTGCGTATACGGTCGATGAGAATGGGCGACCGATGCACAGTTGGCGGGCACTACTCTTACCGTCATTTGAAGGGGGGCTTGAAGCAGAGTATGACTTCACAGAACCGTGGGATAGTCCCAATAATCTCAAGTTGATCGAACAGATGCCTGACGTTTACCGCTGTCCGAGCGATGGCGATACTCCGCCTGGAATGACGAATTATGTGGCGGTGGTCGGGAACGATACCGTATGGCCAAACGCTTCTAGTCGGAAGGCGGAAGAGATTTCAGACGGGCTGTCCAACACCGTGGCCGTGGTGGAGGTATCGGGACTGAGCATTCCCTGGACTAAGCCTCAGGTCGATCTCGAATTCGACAAGATTCCGTTCGAGATCAACGCGGTTTCAGCTAATGGTATATCGAGTCAGCATGGAGACGGCGTCGATATGTTGATGGCCGATGGATCGGTACGATTCATGCGAACAGGAATCGAACCAAACATATTGCGCGCCCTATTGACGGTTGCCGGTGGAGAGAATGTCTCGCCGCCATAGGGATTGTTTGCGTGTCGAAGCTAGGGCTAACTTGAGGGTTCGGCGGACGGGTCGCATCCAATCAAAGCGAGCATCGCTCGCCTGATCGGCTCCGGCACCTTCGGCCATGCTTCTACGATCCGAGCCAGGTCGCTGTAGCCTGCCGCGTCGAGGCGTGTGTCCACTTTTGTGTCCACTGGCAGCATAGACTCTTGTTTTTCCGATGATTTTGCTGCGCTTTGGGTGACTTCTAATCCGCAGGTTGTTGGTTCGATTCCAACCGGGCGTGCTTTTCATTGGGGCGACCGTCCACTCGAATTCGCCGGGCTGTGCTTGCCCGCCTCACTTTTGCACCTGGTTTACTAAAGTGTGCACGGTTTCGGCGATGCGGTCCTCGATCTCGCCTGACCAACGTAGGGCCGGGCGGCCGTATTCGAAAAGGTTCGACCCGCCCTCGTAGCCCTTCTCCTCCCACACGCGCCGCGAAGGAATGTAGGCGATCATGTCGTCCGCATAGCCGCATACCCAGGTGCCGGGGCCGAATTCCTTCTTGAAGCGTAGGGCATAGTCAACAACCGTTTCCGCGCCCATCCCGATGACCAGCATCTCGGTGCCGAGGCGCCAGGCGTGCACGGGATAAGGATACGAGGCCGGAAACGTTTCGCCGCGATCCAGCTTGTCGAGCATGCGAGCAGCCCAACGCGCGCGAATCGGGTTGTCGTCTTGGCGAGCCGCGAACAACTCGTCGCGCGACATGACCTGTAGATAAGGGAGTTCGACGTACGAGAACGCGGTGCGCAAGCCCGGCGACACCGGCGCAAGCGGCCGCTGCAAGACTTCTTCTACGGCCGCCGCGAGCAAATGCCCGTAACGTTGGCATAGCTCGACGCTGCGGCGCGGCAACGGGTTCTGGTCGCCGCCGCAGGTGTTGACAAACATGGCGGTCGCGGCGGGATGATTCTTTTCCAACTCGAGCTGGGCAAAACCGGGATAGTCGCCGCACCAGGTAAAGAAATTGAGCGTCGTCGGATGGCAGGCGTAGCCAAAAAGGATTGCGTCAATCCGACCGTCGGGCCGCGTGACGGTCATCACGGGAACGGAATGATCGACGGGGCCCGCCAGCGGTTTCCCCGCGGCGATCATTGCCGGCACGTCGGCCTCGGCGTTGTTGCGCCGGTTGACGGCGAAGGTCGCCTTGCCCATCCCGGTTTGCAGTCGCGCCGGCGCGAGCTTGTCGAGCGCCTCGCCGACGATCGCGACCATGCGATCAGTCATCTGATCGGTGTACTGGTTGACCAGTTCTACTTGTTCCGCCTCAATCGGATAGTAGTCGACCAGATCATCACCGAGTCGTGGGCCGCAGTGGTTGTGCGAAAAGGTAACAAGGACCTGGTGCCGGTGGAGGCCGAATTTCTTGCTCAACTCAGCGAATACCCGATCGCTCATGCTTTTGGGCACACCCTGGAAATCGCTGGTTACGAGCACTGCGCGTCGGCCTTTGTCATCCTCGAGCGCCAGGGCCTTCATCCACAAATCGTGCAGCTTCCCGTCGGGTGGGCGTTTGCTTCCATAGCCCGCGAGCCATACCGATTTCTCCGGAGTGACGACGGCTTTGGCAATGCCGGCCTTCCATGGCGCGTCGGTCGCTTGGGCCAAAGCGGGCGCGAGTGGGAGCGCGAGAACAAGGATTACTGCCAAGCTCTGCCAACAGGAACTCGAAGACAAGCGAGGCATCCGAAAGATTCCCCAAGCGGCCAGACGACGACGCATTTGCATTCCTCTCGATCGTGATGGCGCCGCACTTGGAGCTGGATAGATGCTGCCCGGCCGCGACTCGGGCCACGTGAGCCAGCCGGCACTAGCCGTTGGGCACCAGAAAGCTCAAATGGTGACTGGCGTGGATTTGCACCAGGTCGTTCCACTGCTGTTTGCTGAGTGGGCCGAAGAAGGGATGCGGCTGCGGCTCGGATTTCAGCTCTTGAAATGCCGTCAGATCCGAACGAAAGCGATTTACCGCGTCCGACTCGTCGTGCGTGGGCCCGGGAAGCCACCAGTCGGGCACCTTGATGCCGGCCTTCATGCGACGTTGCTGCAAGATTCGCTTGAGGATGATCGGACCGATCAGCTTGCGCACAATCCACGGACCGCGATGGTCGAAACCGTGGACCGCGGTCCGCAGTCCTTCGCCAACGTGATCCAGGATCTGCGACAAGTCCCAGTTGCCGGCACGCTGATAGCCCGAGCGGTGCAAGTGGTCGATGTCGGCCAAGACCTCGGCCCACGAGCGGAAATCGAGGCGGCGGCGCTCAAGCGTGGTTGTCGACATGGCGCTGGTCCTTGGAGGCTGTTTCAGAATCTTGCATCCGTCGGCGGAGGTGCCACTTTCAATCAGCGCTTTGTGCCCCGACTCTGCACTGGTGGGCGAGCCACCAGTGGCACCCACTCAAAGCTTTGAAACGTAGTGTTACTTAATCGCACACGTTTCCCGGGACTACATGTCGGGACCAGACAGGCTCTTGAGGAACTCGATGATCGCGCGGCGTTCCTCGGGCGCGAGGTGATCGCCAAAAGTGTGGCCCGTGTTGTTGTGGCCAAAGACGGTCGTATCGTAATTGGCCCCGTGATCGATGGCGGCGTTCGTGGCAAAGGGTTTGCCCTTGGCGCGTTCAGCGCTTTCGTCGAACTCGGCGCGCGACACGGGCTTATAGGCCATGCCCACGTGTTCCAGGTCGTAAGCGAACGGGTCCTGGTGATTGCGGGCCCAGATTTCGGGCCGCTCGGCCGAGTTGAGCACGGCTTCGATCGTCGGGACCGAGCCGTTGTGGAAGTAGGGGGCCGAGGCCCAGACGCCCACCAGCGGCGGTGCAATATAGCCTTCGCCGTCGGGCACCGACGCATGCGGGATCGACTCGGGCGGAACGCCGTGCGCGGCCATGTAGGTTTCGAGCTTGTTGATGTGATCGGCAATGGGCTTGAGCTTTTGCAGCGTCGCGTTGTAGGCGGGATCGGTTTTTACGTTGCGCAGTACGTGCGAAAAGTCGTAGTCGACGTTCCATGATCCCGGCGCGCTTGGATCGGCGGCGGTATCTTTGCGCGTGTATTTGCCGTGACAGGTCGTGCAGGCACGGAAGCCGGTGGTGTCGAGCGGCTTCGTGCGGCCGTGGAACAAATCCGCGCCGCGTGCGACGAGGTTCGCGTCGAGCTTGCCAGGGAACGGCGGCGATTGCGTCTCGCGGGCGAAGGCCAACGCCTTGGCGACCGATTGGACGTGATCCAGATGGTGCTCGTTCATTTCGGCGTGCGGCGTGGTGAAGTTGATCGAGAAGCTGCCGGCGTCGGTCGGCGCCGCGTCGGCGTACCAGTAATCCTTCTTCTTGTACTTCATCAACCACCAGGGCATCGGATCGACGGGCGGAAGCGGCGTCGAATCCAATATCTTATCGAGCTCGGTTGTTTTGCTGGCCAGCGTCAGCCCTTTGTTGGCGGGGTCATCCAAGCGCGCGCCCAGGCGCCAGACCGCGTACGGCCCGAAATTGTCGCCGCGGGTGCGGACGTTTCGCGGGTCGGATTGGTTGATGTGGTTGTTGGCCAGGCCCGCCACGACCTGACCGTTGACCATGCCGGCATGGCACATGAAGCAGTTGATCGTCATGTGCAGCGATTGATTGCGCGTGATGGCGCTTTCGCCGAGGGCGAAGCCGGGGTCCACGCCCGCAGTGCGCGTGGGGGGCGATGGCAACCGGCCCGAGGTATAAAACCGGCCGTCGGTGGAATCGGGCGCAAAGCCGGCACTCTTCTGCGCTGGTCCGGCCGTGCTGTAGACCAGCCGCATTGCGGCCGCCGGGACCGAGGCATGGAACAACCGGCCGGCGAAGATTTCTTCCATGCCTTCGCGCGCCGTTTGCGAATAGGCGGCATCGTCGAAGCCATAGAACGAAACCGCCGTGGCAGCCAGGCAGGGCACCGCGCTCAAACTGGCGAAAGCGCACAGCAGCGCACCGGCCATGCTCGACAAGTGGATGCGGACGTGTCGTGATGAAGCATCGCGTACCATATGGCCTCCCCCGCCAGAAATTGGAATACGAGTGCGATGTGGATCATGCGTAACTGACGCGCGGCACGGTCCGCTTGACGTTCGCCGCCGCGGGTTAGGACCGCACCGCGCCATTATCAACGATACCAACGTCCAGTGGAATATGTTTCGCGATCTCAAGGGGAATCACACCGCGCCGGTTTCAGGACGCCGAACCCGACGTCCGTACAGAGTAAATTGCCGATGGGCTTCTGGAGCTGCACCGGCACCCTCGAGCGATGGGCGTGCCCGGCGCCCCCTGGAATGTCCATCGAAGAAACTATGCCCGGCCAAATATCACGAACGGCGAAGTTTGCGTCGCGCGGCGGCCGCGATCGAGACCAGGCAACCCATCCCAGCCAGCATCATCGATTCCGGCTCAGGCACCGCGGTCGCGATGTAGGTGTAGCCACCCTGGTCGAAGACGGAATATATCCCGTTTTGTGGCAGCGATAGCGTGATCTGTCCCGAGGCGATCATCCCGTTAAGGGTGCTGACCCAGTTGCCTCCGCCGGCGGTTGGCTTCTCGTAGGCCGGCACATCGCGATCGCAATTTGTGCAAAACCGTCGGTCGTAACGATTCCGACGGTTGCACGATCCCCTGATTTCACGGCCGAAACGGCGCCCTTCAGGCGAGCTAACTTTGAACGTCGTTTTGCGCGCCGAGGCTGCCCGGACGAGCCGGTGGCCCGAGAAATCCTTGCGCCAATCGACGGTGCTCACAGGGGAATGCGGCAATGAATGATCGGGATTCTCGGCGCGGCGAATGGCTCATGTCAGACGGTCGACGAATGGGCGCCCCGCGCAAGCGCTTAGGCACGCGCCACTCGCACATCGAAGAGCTCGAACCTCGCTGGTGCCCTTCGGCGGTCCCCGTCACGTTCAATATCCCGGCCGATGTCGCGGCGCGAGGTGTCTATGTCTCGGTCTCGGCAACGCTCGAAGCCAATTACACGAATAACCAGGGCATCACGCTCAACTCCGGCACCGTCGTCTATTACGACTCTTCGATCAACGATTACGCGGCTGTCACAAGCAGCTCGTCCCTGACCTACGAGCTATCAGGCACCGGCGCCGTCGTCGAGTTGCCCAACACATTCGTCACGGGTGGGCAGATCGTGATCGGCGTGGGGAGCGCTCCGCCGGTGAGTTATGCGTCAGGAGCGGTGCAAGCCCCGCCGGCAACGAACGATCCAAACTATTGGGGGCTGTTCGAGTACGCCATCACGTCGGGCGGACTGGATATCGACATGTCGGAAGTCGACCAGGTCGGCTTTCCGTTCACGATCACGACCACGCCCGCCGCACCGATGCCCGCAGACGAAGGGGTCGGCATCACGCAAAACCGCACCGATCTGTTCAATCTCTATAACCAGTACATCGCCGGCCAAGGCGCCACGGCGGCGCTCTTTGAAGAATCGATCTCGGCCGGTCAGCCGTACCGCATCCTCGCGCCGCAGCATTTGATCGAAGGGACGCAGGCCCCAGTCGCCGGGGCGCCGACGTATTCGGCCGGAGGGAGCCTTGTCACGGGTGACACGTACTACTACTGGGTCACCGCGACCGACGCCAGCGGTGAGACAAGCGTCAGCAATGTGACCCTCGCCGTGCCGTTCAATGATTCGCAAAATGGCCATAACATCGCGATGGATACGGTGAACCTGAGCTGGTCCGCGTCACCCGGCGCGACGGGCTACAACATTTACCGCAGCCTGACCAACGATTCCACCACCGGGCAGCTCGTGGGCAGCAGCACGACCACGTCCTTTACCGACCCGGGCAACACACCCACGTCGCAGACGCCGCCTGCCAACAGCTACACGTACAATCCTTTGAACGCTTATTTCAATCAGGCGCTCACCAACTTCTTCGGGCACTATACCGCTAACGGCTCGTTCACGATCAATCGCGATGGCTATACCTTCACCGGGCAGGTCGACACGAACTATCAAACCGAAGGGCACACTTATACGGTATTGGAACTGACGTCGACGTCGCTGCCCGGCCAGACATTCTTGATCTTCGAGCCGTTTTTCAGCACGAATACGAACATCGCCGGCGCTCCGCCTGCGCCGTCCTGGATGCCGCACGCCGACCAGTCGCCGGCCGCGATGATCATGGCCAACGACGGCGTCTTCAACGACGGGGGCAGTCAACCGGGCGCCGATGCCGGCATCCTCTCGGATTTGGAAAACTCGATCGTCTCGGCATTCAACCGCGGCATTGCCGACAACTTCTCGATCGCGCCGAACAATTGGGCCGCCGAGCCGTCGTTGAATTCTGCAACGGCTACGGCCGGCAGCGGATTGTCGCCGGGTACTTACTACTACGTCATTACGGCCACGAACATCTTTGGCGAAACGACCACCAGCATCGAACGCGCGGCGACCACTACGTCGACCGATGGGCAAGTCACGCTGTCGTGGACGGCTGAGAACGGGCCGAACCAAGGAAATAGCGACGGGCCCACGCAGTACAACATCTACCGCAGCACGACGCCCGGCAGCGGCTATCAACTGGTGGGCACGATCACGAACAATGGCGTCAATCCGACAACGAGTTACACCGATAGCGCGGCCTCTGGGACAAGTCAGACGCCGCCGACCTACTACGCTCCTGGATCGACCTCGAACTGGTACGCCGGCTTCTTGCACCAGAACAGTACGACCAATCCCACCAGCGGCATCAGCATCAATAGCCTGGCCTATGGATTCCCGTATGACGATCAGGGGGGAGACTCGACGAATTTCCAAGCCAACTTCAGTGCCGTCCAGATCAATCTGATGCCTTGGAGCAACAACCCCGATCCCCATCATGGGCCTGGGCCGGATGATCACTGGCCGGGGATCAAGGTTTTGCAGCAACCGAGCTCGGGCGTTCTCGGCGCTTCGAATTCCATCACCTTCGAGGTGTTGAATGCCGAGGGTGTGCCGGTCGGAGGCGTGCCTGTGACGGTTGAGTTCGCCGAAGTCGAGGGGCACACCTTTACGGTGGTCACCGACCCCACGACCGGAATCGGCCGTTTCACGTTCAAGAACTTCGAGGCCGGCCCGAACATGATCGTCTTGGAAACCGACTCGCAATTGATGTTCCAGTTCAGCAACGTGTTCATCGTCTTCGCCGGCTTCGTTCCAACGGACGGCGCCAATATCATTTTGCCAAACGGGCAGCAGGCCAACGTTTCGTCGTTGGGCCAGAACGCGCTTCCCGCGACCGACCTTCCCTCCACCTGGACGAACGGCATGTGGGCGAACGCGGTTCCCTGGAACAGCGTTGACGGCATGGTGAATTCGCTCGCGGGCGTGACGCGGATCGATTCGCTCGAGACCGGACCCCTTGGTTTGTTTCAGCAATTGGGCCGCGGTGGACACGGCGTGCTGCCGCCGGAGGAACTGCCGCCGAAGTCTGAGAATATCGAGGACGAGACGACGCAGATCACGCTCGACCTGGACGAGATCTTGGATACGATCGCGCGTGCGAGAAACGCCGAACAGTCGTCCGCCAAAACGCCAAACGCCGGCGGGCCCCAGGGAA
Organism: Pirellulales bacterium; assembly: GCA_035546535.1. NCBI lineage: Bacteria > Pseudomonadati > Planctomycetota > Planctomycetia > Pirellulales > Pirellulales bacterium. The sequence goes on from DASZWQ010000074.1 coordinate 8,446, forward strand.
CAAGGGCAAAAAGTTTCAGGTAACGCAAAAGATTCTAAGCGACCTGCAGCCTTGCACAAAGCGCCGCAAAGATCGAGTGCATCGCCTCGAAGTACGTGCGCGCTTCATCCAGGGGCATCGTCAAGGGTGGGCTGACACGTAACACCTTGCCTGCCAGTGGGCCGAGCAGGTGGATGGCCAGGCCGGCCGCATCTCCCCGGTAGCAGGCTTCGACCGCGGCGATCGCCACCTGTTCGGCTGAGGAGCTGCCAACGGATGCGCATTCCACGCCCCACACGACCCCTTCGCCGCGAACATTCGCGACGCACGGCAACTCGGCCAATCGCGACAGGCCTTGTTCGATGATTTTTGAGAGTTCGCGCGCGTGGCCGATGATGTCGCGGCTTTCGAATTCGTCGAGCGTCGCCAGCACCGCCGCGCTCGACAGGGGATTCGCGCTCCAGGTGTCCGACCCTTCGCCATAGTGCATGGCGGCGAACAGATCGGCTCGTCCGGCGGCGGCACTCACGGGCACGCCATTGCCGAGCCCTTTGCCGAGCACGACCAGGTCGGGCTCGACGCCATATTCGGTGAAGGCAAACAGCGAACCGGTGCGGCCGAAGTTGGCCTGCACTTCGTCGAGAATGAAAATGATATCGTTATCGCGGCAGAAGCGCTCGAGCAGGTGCAGATATTCTTTTTGCGGATGATACGAGCCGCCGCCGCCGAGATATGGTTCGGTGATCAAACAGGCGATGCGCTCGCCGAACTCCTTGCGCGCCGCGACGAGGTCTGCAATATAAGGAGCCAAATCGAGTGGTTGCCGCCGCCGCTCGAGATTCGCGCACTCTTCGCGCGGGAAGCCGATGAACCGCACGCGCGGATCGCGCTCGGGATCGGTTTCGCATCCGGTGACCGCGCCGGCCAGCCCCTTCTTGCCGTGAAAGCCGTGGCGCGTCGCCAGGATGATGTCGGCGCTGGGGCGGCGATGGAGCGCCGTCCACAACGCCTTTTGAATCGCTTCGCTGCCACTGGCCGCCCACATCACTTGTTCGCAACGGGCACCGCCGGGCTGGCTCTGCAGAAGAGCGATCAGCCGCTCGCTGGCGCGCGTGTCGAGCTCCGTGATCGCGTTGTATGCCGTGAGCGGCGCCGCGGGAAAGAATTCGCTACCGGTTTTGAAGTCGCGCATGCCCAAGTATTCGATCACGCGCCGCCACCAGTGCGACGGATTGTGACCGAGATTCGCCACCAGCACGCCGGAGCTGAAGTCGGCCAGCATCCGGCCCTCGGGCGTCCAATGATACGAGCCAGCGCTGCGATCGATCACGGCCAAGGTCGGCGTGAAGGTTCGCAGAGCCGCCGGTTCGACTTGTGCGACGCGCCGACGAACGGCGTTCGAGCGTTCTTCGCCGCGATGTTCGATAACGCCGTCGAGCGCGAATTCAGAAGCGTGTGCCATAGTATCTGCCGGTGCTCATGCCGAGTCTCACACTGGTGGGCGAGCCACCAGTGGCACCCGATTTTGGTTTTGAAATAGAGCCTAAAGGAAACCTTGCGAAGCGGCCGTACCTCCCCTCGATCCCTCCCTGGCAGGGAGGGAAGTTCAGACGCGGCCGGAATAGAGTACTTCTACATCGCTCTTGCCGGGGCGCAGGAGCACGAGTCCGCCCTCTGCGTGACCGACCTCGACCACGCAATTCGGCTCGCCGGCGGCGTGCCGAGCGAGAATCGCTTCCATCGCCTGCACGGCGGCCACGGTTTGCCGATCGGCCGCAACGTCATTGTACGCCAATTCGCGCGCCGCTTGCAGCCGCGCCCCGCGCCCGGCTGACGGGCCGGCGAACTCGACGGTGGCCACTTCGCGCACGAAGCGTTCCAGCACCTCGATGCCGTAGCCTCGCTGCGAGCGCTCTTGCCACGGTTCCAGGAACGTGCCGTTGTAATGATTGTTCATCGTGATTTTACGCGCGAGCGGCGTGCGCCCTTCGACGGTGCATTCCACGCCCCGCTTGCGGCTGTGGGCGTTCCACACCCCATTGTCGAAGCGGAATTGCACCTCCTGCTCGACATAGCCGGGAAAGTTGTCCGGCGTGACCCAACTGGTGTGAATGTCGAACGCCGCTTCGCGCCCGTCGTCGTAATGGTAAATCAGTCGCAACTGCGTGGAATCCCACGTCGGTCCATCGGCCGGCCCCACGAGCCCGCGCTGGCCGGTGCAAGCCACGCTTTTGAGTCGCCCGCCGAACGTGAAGTCGATCAGCTTGATGTAATGGACCGCGACGTAGGTACCGGGATTGCGCCCCGCGATCCACTCGGCGAATTGTCCGGCGGAGATGCTCTTGGGCTCGAGCAGCGTGCAATAACCGTTATTCACGTGCGCGAGCTCGCCGTCGGCGACAAGTGTGCGGAGCTTCTTGTGATCGGGATCGAGCAGCTTGTGATAGACGACCTTGGCGAGCACTTTGTGCTGGCGGGCAAGTCGATCGAGTTCGTCGAGCTCAGCGAGCGTGAGCACCGCGGGCTTCTCGATCAGGACGTGCTTACCGGCCGAGAGCGCGGCCTTGGCTGCGGCAAAATGCCGATCGTCAGGCGTGGCGACGCACACGAAATCGACGCCGGCGGCCAGCAACTGGACCATCGAGTCCGGCTCTTTGAAACTGGCAAAGTTGCCCAGCACATTATCGGGCGCGGTTGCCAATGCGGCGGCACGCTTGCCGGTGCGGCTGGCCACCGCCGCCAGACGCACGTCGCATACGCCGAACGCGGGGTCGTAGATCCCATGACGTACGGCGCCCTCGAAGAACGGGCGATAGGTTTCGTCAAAGATCATACCCAGCCCGACCATGCCAGCGCGTAGCGGGTGTCGGGCAATCGCGGAAGCGGAAAGTGCAGTCATGGTGCGGCGTGTTTCGACGCGAGAAAAAGCGAGAATCGAGATTCCCTACCATATCAGGCCGGCTTGATGATTTCATCCCGTCCGCTCCATCGCGGCGGGGTGACGAGTATCTTGTGCTCTGGCCGTGTTCGTCTCACAATGGCCCTCTTCGCTGCGACATAATCTGTCATCGTCATGTCGGCCGCGGCCGGCAGCGTCTCCCGCGCGGAACAAGGAACGTATGAACAATCACGAAACGCCCAGCGTCATTCTCAGCGCCTTCGCCGACGAGGCGGCCAACCAGAAAACGGCCGTGCAACAGTTTTCAGCCTTGGCCGCGCTCGGTTTGCAGTACTACAGCATTCGCTTCATCGACGCGGGGGGCGGCATCAAAAACGTGATGAAGCTGACGCTCAAGGAGATTCAGCACATTCGTCACCTGGAGGACGAGTACGGATTGAACGTCGCTTCGCTCGGCTCTCCCATCGGCAAGGTTAAACTGGTCGATGAAGAGGACGGCACCAAGAACGCCTATGTGCCGTTCAAGAAGTACCTGGAGAAGGATGTCAAAAAGGCTTGCGAGCTGGCACACGCCTTCGAGACCAAGCTGATCCGCGGCTTTTCGTTTTATCCGCCCAAGGGGGCCGATCCGAAGAAATACCTTGCGCAAGCGATCGATCAACTGGGGCAGATTGCCGAAACGTGCCACCGTTCGGACCTGACCTTCGGCCTGGAAATCGAGGCCAACCTGGTCGGGCAGACCGGGCCGTTGATGGCCGAAATTCATCGCAAGGTCAATCATCCGGCGATGGTGCTGATCTTCGACGCGGCCAACATCCTCTGCCAGGGGTACAATACGGTCGATTGCTACGAGCAGTACCTGGCCATGAAGCCGGCCATCGGCTGGATGCACATCAAGGACTACTTGCACCCCCGCACCCCGTCGCGGCAGGGACACGTCGACGAAGACGCCTTGAGGAATTTCGTGCCCGTCGAACTTGGCCACGGCGCTCACGAATGGATCCTGCGCGATTTTCGCGAGTCGCTTCCCAAGCTCGCGCAGCAATTGAAGCGGCGCGGCATTCCGGGCGTATTTCTTGACATGGAGCCGCACGTCAAAGGGGGCGGGCAGTTCGGAGGATTCAGCGGTCCTGATGGGCTGGGCGTTGCGCTGCGCAGCCTGTGCCGCGTGCTCGATTTCGCCAAGATCGGCTATCACATCCGCGATTTCGACGACATTCGTGCCGCCCGCGGATTCTAGCAGCAGGGCACGATTCAGCGGAGCATGGTGGGCAGAAACTCGCCCGAGTAGCCGACCAGTTGCAGCTTGCTGCGTCGTGCGAGCCGCCCTTCGCCGTCGAATTCTTCCGACTCGTGGGCCACGATGCCCCCCGGCACCTCGAGGCTCGACCAGAGCCTGGTGCGGATGGCTCCTCCCGGATGTGTGTACACGACGCGCAACTCGGCCGCCTGGCGATGGCGGCGCAACAGGCGAATCGCGCGCGAGAGCGCCACGACTTCCACCTGGGTCTGGCTGACGACTTCTTCCGAGTCTCGATCGTAGGTCGTGCTTTCGCGCCGCAATACGTAGGGAGACACGCGATCCGACAGCCAGGTTTTCGTCACGATGCGGCCGCCGGGCGTGAGCGACTCGGTTTGTTCGACCTGGCAAGCAATGCGCTTTCCGGAAATCGTTACGGTGTCGTCGCCCAAGTTCGTGACCACGGTTTCACGCTCGGGCATTTCGCCGTGCCACCCTTGTAGCAGGACTTGCGGCTCGGACTGAACTTGCTTACCGGCCAGGTCCACGGTGGCTTCGACCTTCAGCGTGACACCGTCATCGTTGATGTCCGATAAGGTCGTCCTGGTGCGAGCGACACTGGTGTTGATGACCTTGCCGTCGGCGTCGAACGTCTCGGTGATCAGGCTGACTTTCTTCCAACTGCCGGGGCGAAATCGGCCCCAGGGATGATGCTTGCGGAGGGGAGCCGTTTCTGCGTCATTGACTTGCGCGCAGCAGACCGCCGCGACGACCAGGCCGCCGACAACCCCTGCAAAACTGACCCGCGCTGACCCTGTCACACACTGCTCCCGCGTTCGCTACCGTGTCGCGGCAAGCCCACTCGTCCTAAAAGAACATGCGCACGACCGATTCGGCCACGCACACGGGCTTCTCCTCCCCGGCGACTTCGAACACGTTCTTGGTCGTGGCCTGGACTCCATGCTCCGTGATTTTCAAGTCCAGCAAATCGCACGACATGCGTACCTTCGAGCCGACTTTAACCGGTCCGGGGAAGCGGACACGGTTCAGGCCGTAATTGAGCACCAACTTCAGCCCCTTTACCGCGTAAATCTGCTGTGCCAGCACCGGGCTAAGCGACAGCGTGAAAAATCCATGGGCGACGGTCGTTCCATAAGGAGATTCGCGCGCAGCCCGCTCCGGGTCGCAATGAATCCACTGATGGTCGCCCGTTCCATCCGCGAAATGATTGACGCGTTCCTGCGTTACTTCGAACCAGTCACTCGTTCCCAGCGGCTTGCCCACCAAAGATTTCAACTCTTCGATTCCGTCGATCACGCGTGGCGGCATACATGGTTCCTTCGCGGAGCTCTCCTTAACCGGTCCCGATTTTACGCGGTGGGGCGGAACTGGCAAAACGCGTAAGCCGTAACTTAACCTATTTCCTCTATTTAACCAAGGCAGCGATCAGGATGCGTTGACGCGATTGCCGCGATTGCCTATTGGTGCGAGGCTTCCGCGGGCTCTCGGCCTGCTACCGGTGACCGCGGAGGCTCAGTAATCCGTCATTTTGTTGAACGGGCCTGACCGGCCACGGGTCGCCTTGCGCGCAAAGATGTCTTCACGCGGTGCACTCCTCCACGATTCGACGCGTTCCCGCGCGCGGCGGCTGCCGCTGCGCTTCGCGCTGTTGCTCGCGGCACTCTTGCCGTTGGGCTGCGCAACGACGCGCTACGTCGAGGTGAGAACGGTTCCGCGCAGCCCCTTGGTCGATCGGCTCAAGCTGACGTCATACAACGGGCCTCAGCCAACCGAGCGCACGATGCAGATTCTGCGGCAATATGACCTGACGCGCGACTTGAAGAACCAGGACCCGCGCGTGGTGGTCAATAAGCTCCAGGCGATCGCCGGCCGCGCCCCCTCGGCCGAAAAGCTTTATTCGCTGGCCGAGTTGAACTACCTGGGCGCCAAAAAGATCGAAGTTCGCGACCAGGGCGCGGCGCTCGACCTCTACGGCGCCGCGGCCGCCAACGCCTATTTGTATCTATTCGACGAGCGCTTCGCTTCCACGCGCAACACTTACGATCCCGAATTCCGCGGAGCTTGCGACGTTTATAACGGTGCCTTGGAAAGCGCCATGCGCATCGTGCGCGGCCGCGGAGGCCTGCTGCCGGGCCACACGCACAAGATCGAGTCGGACACGCAGGAATGGAACGTCGCGGTCGTCATCCACGGCGGCCGCTGGCTCCCGGACGATTTTGACCGCTTCGAATTCGTTTCCGACTACGAAATCCGCGGACTGGCCAATCACTTCCACAGCTACGGGCTGGGGGTGCCGCTCATTGCGATTCGCAAGAACCACCTGCCCGAGCGGCCCGACGCCCAGTTCTTTCCGCCGCAGCTGAGCTTTCCGGTTAGCGCCCTGTTGCGCGTGTTGCCGGACGTCGGCTCGCCGACCGAAGGGGGCAAGACGCAGCATCATTGCGTGCTGGAACTCTACGACCCCTTGGTATCGAGCGAGATCGTGCTGGGCGGGCGGCGCGTGCCGCTGGAAACCGATCTCAGCACGCCGCTGGCTTACCTGCTCAACGATCCGCGCCTCGAAGAGGCGGCGACCGATGGCCTGCTGCACCCCGATCGATCGCAGCAGACGCGCGGCCTGCAAATGCTCGAACCGTACGAGGCGGGCAAGATCCCGGTGCTGATGGTGCATGGGCTCTGGTCGAGCCCGATCACATGGATGGAAATGTTCAACGACCTGCGCAGCAACGCGGAGATTCGCAAAAACTACCAGTTCTGGTTCTACGAGTATCCCAGCGGCGAGCCGTTCTGGGTCAGCGCCGCGCGACTGCGCCGCGACCTGGCCAAAGTCCGCGAAGTGCTCGACCCGCGCCACGGCGATCCCGCGCTCGACCAGATGGTACTGGTCGGGCACAGCATGGGGGGGCTGCTGGCGAAATTGCAGACGGTCGACAGCGGCGACGAATTCTGGCGCACGGTCAGCGACCATCCGCTCCAGGAGTTGAAAGTTCCGCCGACGGATCGCGACCAGTTGGCGCAGGAATTCTACTTTCATCCGAATCCGTCGATCCGTCGTGTCATCACGATCGCCACGCCGCATCGCGGCAGCAAGTTCGCCAACAGTACCGCGCAATGGCTCGCCGCGCGGCTGATCACGATGCCCGAGCAAATCGTCAAAGGACGGCAGGACCTGTATCGCGAGAACCCGGGCAAGCTGCGCGATCCTTCGCCGGTGGAAGTGACCACGAGCATTCAGTCGCTGGCGCCGGACGATCCGATCTTTCCTGTCATGCTCGCGGCCCCGCGCCCCGCGTGGGTGAAGTACCACAACATCGTGGGCGAAGTGCCCGATCAGGGCATCGTGGGCCGCATCGCCGAAGGGACCGACGGCGTGGTCTCGGTCGACAGCGCCCACTGCGAGCAAGTCGAAAGCGAGATCAAGGTCGAGGCCGACCATCTGACCGTACACCGGCATCCGCTGAGCGTGCTGGAGGTGCAACGCATTCTGCTTTTGCACTTGGACGAGCTGCGCAGTTTTCCGCACGCACCGCCACCCCGGTTGCAAACGGTTCTGGTGCCAGGCCAGGGGGTGCCCATGCCGATGGCCGCGCCCGCGCGTCGCTGAGCGTTCCAACTCGCAAACTTCGCCGCGTCGGCGCGCAATACGGTGATCGTCATCGACCGCGCGTTCCTACTCGATGACCACGTCATCGAGCCCTGGTTCTTCTTCGGGAAGCTGCGGATCGAGCTTCTCAAGCGCGCTGCGCAGGATGCGGCTGGCTACATGGTCTCGATACCATCTGTGATCAGCCGGTACGATGTGCCACGGTGCTTGTTCGGAATTGCACCTGGTGAGCAAGTCGGAATAGGCGCTTTGATAGTCGTCCCACAATTTGCGCTCGACCAGATCGCCGCGCTCGAACTTCCAGCGCTTCTGCGGATTCTCGAGCCGGGCCTGCAGCCGGCGGCCCTGTTCGTTTCGGCTGAGGTGCAGGAACATCTTGACGATCGTCGTATTCGATTCGACGAGCAATTGCTCGAAATCGTTGATGCGGTCGTACCGGCTTTTCCACACCGCCTCGGCAACCAACTGGTGGACGCGTGGCGCCAGCACATCCTCGTAATGCGAGCGATTGAAGATCACAACTTCGCCATGTCGCGGCGTGACCTTATGAATACGCCACAGGAAATCGTGGCCCAGCTCTTCGGCCGTGGGGCGCTTGAAAGCCGCGACACGGACATTCACCGGGTCGACGCCCGAGAGCACCTTGCGGATCAGCCCGTCCTTACCGGCGGTGTCCATCCCTTGCAGCACGATCAGCAGGGAGCGCTTGCCTTCGGCATACAGCCGGTAGCACAGGTCGTCGACGACCTCGATATTCTTTTCGGTTTCGAGCGCGGCCTGCTCTTTATCGAGGCCGTCGTGAAAGGCCGGATCGAAATCCGCCAGATCGATCTTCTTGCCAGGCTTGACCGTCAGGGGTTGTGCCATCGGGCGCCGTGCTCGCTCGTGGGTAACGATTGCCCACGGAGCGTGACGCCGGCCAGCCAGCGGCCCGGTGGGACCATGGTGCTGATTATGGTCCACCGAGCCGTGGCAAGCCAGCGCGCTTGCGCATCACAGGTGTCGATCAAAGAAGGAGAGTCATGAGGATCCGTCGGCTGAGAAGTCTCGTGCTTGGAGTGTGAACGGAATCCGACAGCCGGCCGCGGACGCGTCTCTGTCGCACCGAGGTTCCCCTTCGGAAACCTCTAATGCCGGTTGAACAACGGTCGCAAGGTTGTCGAAGTCGGGCGAGCGGCCGGACGCGTCAGGCCCGCCAGGCTGCCGCGACGCCGCAGTTCGAGCAGGCCGGGCGAGGTGCGCGACGCCGCATCGGTGCGCACACGGCGCATCGCACGTGGCGCCTCGGTCGGGCAATCGGCCGACGAGTCGGTGGTGTCGATCGTCGTCACGATTTTCTTTTTGCCCGGCGCCGCCTTGGGCTCGGGAACCATCGGTTCGTCGAACACAGGCAGTTCAGCACGCAGCACGCGCACGTCACGCGGGGCCTCTATGCCAACCCGCACGACCTGGCCCTTCACGACCAGAATCGTCACGGTGATATCGTCGCCAATCCGAATCTGCTGCCGCGTTTTGCGCGAAAGCACGAGCATTGTTCACACTCCTTTGTTTACTGGTCCTGGCCGTTGTCGAAGGAGCCTAATGCAGGAGGCGTGCCAGAAATGTGTCAATGGCAGTTCGTCCGTGCGCACCCTCAATCGGGACAGAGGGTTACAGATTTTTCAGCGTCTTCGGAGCCCCGGCGTCAGTGTACACTTGTTTACAAAACCATTGTAAAGTCTTTCCATCGGCAGCGAATTCGCCGGTGGCAATGGGCAGCCTGGCTCGATCGCGCAAAGTTTACGGACGATTGGTGCTAGCGGAGGGCAAAGGGGAGGTGGCGGTCCCTTTGAGCCTGAGAGGAAACAAGAGTAAGTCGTTGAACGCGCCGGCTGTCGGCGAACGACCGACCACTAGCCCGCAGCGCGAGCAAGGGATCTTTTCGTGCCGAGCGCTGCAACCAAACGCAAGCCGGATAGGCCAATGCGGCACTTTTCGGCGGCGGTGCCACTGCTACAGCATTGCTCGCTGAAAGGTGTGGCGCGGCGCCGGGCACGCGCCCTTTGCCCGTCGAGCGCTACGAGCGCGCCGCGCTCGCTGTCAACTGGCCGAATCGGCCAATGGGCGAATGATCGCTTTTGAGCTACGGTCGGGCAGAGTGTGCTGCAGCGCTTCCTCATCAGTGCGCTCGCACCTTCGCGCGGCGGTCCTGTACGGCCTGCCGATTCTGAGTCCTTCGCTGGAACGAGGAGATTGCCATGCGTCGCAAAGATTCTCGAATGGATGGTCCCATCAGAAGCGAGCAGTTGGAATTTCTGGCCGCGATTTCGCCCGAGTGGCGCGAAGAAAAACGCCGCCGCGAACGTGCCGGCGCCGAAGCCGCTCACCAACAAGAGATCGACAACTTTGTCCGAGCCATCACCGTGCCCGACTGGTCCCATCGTGGACCGTCGTCAACCAGCGGCGCGACGCAGGAGTTCGTCGAAGCGATTACCAGGCCGGCATGGCCAAATGGCGAACGCCCGATGACGAGCGAAGAAGTGCAGACATTCGTCGACTCGATCACCCGCCACGATGGCCCGGCGATCTACGAGGCCGGCTGGGATCCGGCCAAGCATCCACGTGTTCCGGCGGGCCAGCCAGGCGGAGGCCAGTGGACGAGTGCCGAGGATGGTCGTTCCGGCTCCACGTTATCAAACTCGTCTTCGGATCGGGAAACGATGAACGATTCTGCGCCAACATCAAACGCCGATCAAAGGTTCTCGGCGAATCGGTCCCCATCGCAGCGTTCAGCGCGCGATGACAGCGATCGAAATGACAGAAGGACACAGGCGACAACCGCGGAGTTCTCGCCCTCGCAAGGGGCGATGGCGCATCTTACAGGACCGAATTCGGTTGGCCATCACTGGGTACCGCAGTCGGTATTCAACGATTTGGCACCCAAACTGACCAAGAAGGCACTGGAAATATTCGCGTTGGGAACGGAAGACCCAGGGGGTTTATAACCACGCGTTCGACACATGGAAAGGCGTAACCCACGATCAGTACAACCGTGCCGTGCGTATTCTGCTCGAGGATTGGATCAAGACGACCGGCAAAACGAAGCTAGGTGACGACGACGCGCGCAAGATACTTTCGTGGATTGCGTCGGGAAAATGCGACGATGCGGCATTCTTAGCAAAACATAAGAAAGAATTTGCAATGATTTTCAAGTGGCGTGCTGGTTTTAATGAGAGTGTCGTTGTCGCGAAAGCCGCTCTTGCCGAGAATCCCAAGCTTACGGCGGCAGAACTGAAGTCGATTGCGCAGGTCTTCGTGAATGGTGGATCGACAGGGCAGATGACCCGGCGGGCCGCCCATGTCGTTCAGGCCATCGTTAAAAATGGAAAGGCAGGACTGAAAGCAATCGCGAAGAAAGTCCTTCCAGGGCTCATGGCCTTAAGCGCGGCGACGGCGGCCAAGCGAGGCTGGGCAGGGGAAGGGCACACTGGCAGCGGCGCCTGGGGTACTCTGAACGAAGTGGCTCGCGACGCCGCTGCCGCCGAGCTTGTCGAGAAAATGGCATTTCCCATGGTATTGCACACGGTCGATGGTATTGTGAATCTAGTGGTGTCGGGGTTGAACGACCCGACGCGGTACCGCATCTTGTGGCGAAACGGCGTGCGGATCGACATGCGCACGGGACAGCCGGTCGAATAATTTCGCGTTACTGTGCAAGCTCGCTGGAGCGTTTGGGTATGAGCGGCGCCCGAAAAACAGACCGGGTCGCGGCAGCGTTGCGACATCTTCGAGATTGCAACCAATATTTTCAATTCGACGACCAGGAGCGGGTCGTCGAAGTCGGCGTCTATGACGCGACTGGAGCCGATGAGATCGCCGAGCATGTGGGACACTTGCGTGACGTCCAAAAGTTAACGTTTGATCGGACGGACATTTCCGATAAAGGCTTGGCGGCGCTTGCGGGCCTTACCAAGGTGAGCGAGTTTTCACTGCAGAGCCCGAACGTAACCGCCACAGGATTATCTTGTCTCACCGGCATGACGAGCATCAAGAAGCTAGCCCTCGACTCGCCACGAATTAGTCGCGACGAGTTGGAAGCAATATCGCGCTTGCACAGCGTGACAAAGTTGACGATTTGCGGTGGTCTCTACAACGACGGGGATGTCGCGCCGCTCGCTGCCTTGGGGCATCTCGAAGAATTGGAGACGTCTGAAAATGACCGGATCGATGGTACCTACACCCAGTTTCTTCCGGCTCTTAGGCAGTTAAAGAACCTCGCTCCAGGAAGCTCTATTACAGACGATGGCCTAGGGTGCATATCGCGATTGCTCTTGTTAAAAACGCTGTTCCTCGAGGGTTCGTTTTCAGATGTCGGAATGTTGGAGCTTAGGGCACTGCAACGTCTGGAGACACTTTACGTGACGGCAGAACAGGTCACCGACGACAGCGTCAATGTCATTGCGGCATTAAGAAAGCTAAGGCGCCTGGGTCTGGATGCGCCGCGTTTCACGGACGCCGGCGCGCTTGCACTTTCGCGGTGTCGCGAGCTTGAGTATCTGGCAATCTTCAAATCGGCGCTGACCGCGGTCGGACAACAACGACTGCGCGACGCGATGCCAGATTGTGAGATTCAGTTTTTCGGAAATCTTCACGCAAATACAGACGCCGACGAACAAGAATGAACCAGACGCGCGCGTTCGATGCCGCGATGAAGAGAACTTACGACTAAAGTGACACTGAGTGGGATCGTGCGTAGCGCTTGCCCACCAAACATGGAGTTCAGGCTTTGATGGGCAATCATCTCGACCAAACGAATCGCCCCTCGCTACAAGAATTTGGCGGCTGGTACAACCTGGGCTATGAGCGGCCGGATGGGATTCCCGTCCTGCATTCCCAACCGTGGGTGCCGGAGTTCGAGCACGCCGAATTCTTTGAACTGTACATGGCGGAGAATGCCTGGTTCGAGAAACTTGTGCCCGCGTCAGCGCTCAAGCCGTTCGACCCGATCGCCGATCCTCCCATATTCGTCAAGAGCGACGCCGACGATCGAACGTTGTGCGTGTGTCCAGATTTCGACTATCTCACCCTCGATCTGATCAAGCGAATTCAACGTGAGTTTCTCGGCAAGTATCCGTTTTGGCGGGTCGTGCTTGCGGCAGACGATCCTTCCTGCTGCATCGTCATCTATCCGGACACAATCCGTTTCGGTAATTTGCCGCTGAACATTTCGCCTGAAGAGGCACTTCGAGATCTCAGTGCCCGCGCCATTGCTCTTCGCGACGCACGTGAGCGCCCTAGGCGCGACCGCGTGAACTTCGTGCAACATCGCCTGCCGGGCGCCGTTCGATCGATCGGAAATCGGCCGTTCGTTGTGATCGGCGCGCTCGACAACAACCGTCATGAAGATGATGCTGACGACCGATTGACGATTTTCCTGCTCACGCGTTCTGGTGCCGACCAAGCTAGTTTTGCGCTAAGGGGACCTCCTGACCTCGCCGGTGGTATCATCGGGACCGGTGACAGATTCAACGTCGACCAATCCGGAACGATTGTTAGTGACGAGACGCCCGAAGCGGCCGTCGCATATCGCGTCTCATTCTGGCACCCGCCCGCCGGGTACCATGGACCACTCACCATCGTCAACCGACACACTGGGGAGCAGTATCCTTACGAACTGAAGGCCGAAGACATCACGCGCATCCCGCCGTCGTAGAGGACCGCCCTACAGCTTCACGTTCTCGCGCACGGGCTTGGGCTTTTCCAGCTTGCGCAGGCGGTCGTTGGGATTGCCGCCGCCACCGCCGCCGTTGTTTTTACGCGGCTCGTCATAGCCGACGTGCTTCTCGGTCCATTTCCAGCCCAGGGGCTCCTTAAGCTCGCGATCGGCCAGATAGGCCCAGGGCGTGCCGGGATGCTGCTCGCGGACGCGGGTTAGATATTCGCGCGATTGGGTGGCCATTTTCTCCAACGCGCTGGTGGCCGTGACTTCGTCGGCCGGCGTGAGCACCCATGTGTCGCTGTCGTCTTTTTCGAACTTCATCCCGCCCTTGGCCTTGGCCAGCATCGTGTTGTAGGCCGAGGTGCGGACCATCATGGCCAGCACGCGCCCCATGGCCAGGTCGTAGCCGGCTTGCCAGCGCGCGCCGGTCAACTTCGCGCGATCCTTCTCGCCCAGCTTCAGAATGCCGTACAAGTCTTGCAACCGTGGCTCGACGATGGCGGCCGAGCGCTGGGCGATGTCCAACTCTTGCTTCAGGCCGGCTTCGCTCCGTTTGGGGAACATCAATCGCGGCCGGTCCATCGCCTCGACCATCGAACTCTGCGCCGCCTTCACCAGGGCCGCCCGCGCCCCGTTCTCCTTCAACAGTTGTTCGTACTGCCGGGGGGCAACGTAGTCGGGCAAGTAATTGCGCATGATCGAGGGATCGAAGAACTGGTTCATTCGCGCGGCCATATCGGCGGTGCCCTTCGCCTTTCCCTCGCCGGAAGGCCGGTTCGGATGCACGGCGAAGTAGATGCCATGCGTGGCCACGGACAGCCGCGTCAGGCCATAAGGACCAAAGCCCGAGTCGATCGCCGCGAGTGGATCAAAGTCACGGCCCGAGAAACCGAGTTGCACGTTTTCCGGCATGGCCGATTCCGGGCCCTGATCTACCGGCAAATCCCGCGCGGCATATTGCGGGTCGGGATCGACGTAATGCACGAAGGCCTGCCGCTGACCGAACGGGGCGGGCACGCCGATCACGTAGACCGGCATGGCGTACCGCTTGCAGATATCAATGGCCCCTTCCTGGCGGTCTTCGTCATTGCCGGCTTCGTCCGTGACGACGATCAGCATGACGTTGCGCCGCGGGTTGCCGGTGCGAAACTTCTGATACTTGCGGGCCGCCTCGGTCACGGCCGTAAAGGTCAGCTCGATGCCGCTTTCGTCGACCGGGATTTCGCGAATCGCGCTTTTGATCTGTTCCAGATTGTCGGTCGGGGATTTGAGGCGGAAGCTGATTTCCTGGCCAAAGGCAACGATAGCGGTCAACAGCGGTTCGCTGCCGTGCTTGATGAATTGATCGGCGCCGCGCGACTGGATGATGTTCAGCTCTTTATAGATGTGATCGAAGCGCTGCTCGATGGCGTTGCGCTGCGCTCGCATGCTTTCCGACTGATCCAAGAGCCAGACGACCAGCGTGGGGCGCTCGTCGAGCGAGACGAGAATTTCCTGGGTGATGCGATCGACGGCCCCCTCGGCGCCCTTGACGCCTACGCCGGCGTCGCCGGCCACGGCCAGACGTTCGTTGAGATTAGGTGCCGACGAGAGGTCGGCGATTACCGGGATATCGGCCTGGCCGATGTCTGACGCTTCCATGTGGCCGGTTTCGATGCGTGCCACGTCTGCCAGGTTGGGCGCCGTGGCCAAGGCCATGGACGTGCCTTGCAGTCCGTTGCTACCGACTTCCTCGCTCGTGCCTGTCGCTTCGCTGTACTGCACCTCTTGCAGGTCCGCCGCGGCTTCGGCGGCGTCGAGCGACGAGAGGACAACGCCCGACTCTTTGCTGGGGAGATGTTGCCAGGCGAGCGCCAGCCCTACCAGCAGCGAAAGATGCACACAGAGGCTGGCAGCCCAGGAGATGCCGTCCCGTTCGATGGGGACGGATTGGAGCCAATTTCGCACGACGCCGCTCATCGACGGCTACCTCTTCGATCCGACTTCTCTGCAACCGGTCGGCGTGCGCCGTTCCGCAAGCGCCGCTGGCCCGACCGACTCTGGCTGCCTGGTCGGCTTTCGCCCAGTCTCTTTGATCTATTGTCAAGACTTTTCACGGCGAATGCAAGGGAAAGACAGGCCCGGCGATTTGCCGCGGCGTGCGGTTTCGCCGGTTGCTTCGGCGGTAAACGCTTGCGAGTTTGCGACCGGTGGCTGACCGGTTTTGCCAAGCCCACGGTGCCAGGGGAGCCCGAGCAATCGATGTTTGACCGTCCGGAATACCCCATCTACCATGAAATCCGGTGCTCGATTCTCCGCTCTTGCGCATGGCGTCGACCGCTCGAACGTATGTCCAACGATCCAGCTCACTATGCCTGGCGCCGCGCGAAAAGCCGTTTGGGATCGGGCGCATGGCTGACGTTGTTGACGGCCGTGGTCGCGCTGGCCGTCGGGGGCGGGCGGCCGGTTCAAGCCGAGGACGACAAGGAAAAGCCGAAGCCCCCCAAGAAAGAGGTCACCCTCTCGGCGGAAGACGGGATGGGCCTGAAGGCCACCTTCTGGCCGGGGACCAATGGCAAGGAAAGCGTGCCGGTGATCTTGCTGCATGGGTATGGCGGCTCGCGGCACGACTTTAGTGCCTTGGGCGATTATCTGCAGGAAGAGGGGTTTGCCGTGCTGGCCGTCGACCTTCGCGGCCACGGCGAAAGCACGCTGGTGCCCGATGCGAACCGGCCGCTGCTGGCCGCGGACATGCCACAGGCGGCATTCAGCGGCATGCTCGCTGATGTCGAAGCGGCCAATAAGTTCCTGATCGCCAAGAACAACGCCGGCGAGCTGAACATCGACAAACTGTGCATGGTCGGCGCGGATATGGGCGCTGTCCTGGCCGTGAACTGGGCGATCGAGGATTGGAATTGGCCCCCCTTGGCCATCGGCAAGCAAGGCCAGGATGTGAAGGCGATCGTGATGCTATCACCGCCGGAAAGGTTCAAATCGCTGCGGATGATCGAGGCGTACAACGACCGCGCGGTGCGTTCCCGCATCGCCTTTTACATCGCCGTGGGAAATCAGGATCCGACCGCGATGCGCGACGCGACCAAGATCCACAAGACACTCAAGAAATTTCACCCGCAGCCAATCAAGGTCGAGGATCAAGATCTGTTCTTCGACCATCGCATTCCCACCCGGTTGCAGGGAACGAAATTGCTGGGCAAGGACTTCAAGGACTTCGGTCTGATGAGCAACATCGCCGAGTTTTTCGACGAGCGGGCCGCCAAGCAGCCCTACGCCTGGCAGGAGCGCAAGCTGCCATAGAAAGGCGGCTCGTTTTTCAGCCACCGGGCAATGCGACAGCCGGACTGCCGCGCGGCGGGACGGGTACCATCGGACGATTGTTGATGCTGCCCGGCGTCGAGACCTTCGATCCCAGCGCTGGGATTTTTAGCTCGGTACCGATGGGCAGTAGATCGGGATTGCCGAGGATGTCCTTGTTTAGTTCGAAGATCTCGCGATACCGATCCGCGCTCCCCAGGTAGCGCACCGCGAGCCCCGAGAGGGTGTCGCCGTCGACAATCTTGTGCCGGCGCAACTCGTTGAAACCCGCGCCGGGCGCGACATCCGGCGTCGCCGCGGTGTTGCCGGCGCCCGGCGTCTGTTCGTCATTCAACGGACGCAGCGCCGAATAGCCACCGGCGGGCGGCATCGTCGAAAGGCCAAAGCCGCGATCACTCGTCGCCGGCGCGACCGTTCCGCGCTCGGCGTTCGCTGCGTCTGGCGGATCGATCCGCCCGGTCAGATGAGACACAGGCGCCGGCTTGTCGACGGGTTGTGCCGTTTCGAGCCTGCCCGTGGCGTTCGTCGGAGTCGTGGCGGCGTCGGCGCCGGCAGGCGCCGCAGGTTTGCGAAACAGGAAAGCCGCTGTTACGCCCACGACGACGACGACGGCCACGATCAAAAGTTTTCTTTGCGCTGGCATCGACGACCTGAGGTTCGAAGGATCGAGCAATCGCCTCGGCCTGCCGAGAGTGCTCCATCATCCTGGCAATCGGTCACAGGCGGGCGAGGCCGCAGAAATCGATCCGGAATTCAGCGCGTATCGATGGCGCAAAGCCGACAGCGCGGCGATTTGCCGGCGCGGAGTGCAAATCTTACGCAATCCGGGAATTACACCGGTCTGCGATAGGCAGGTTAGGTTTGCTGAGCCACGCCCGATTCAGCGAGCGCCGGCTTGGAATGCGCCAGTTCTTCGCGGTTCATCCACAGCACGATGGGGGTGGCAATGTAGATCGTGCTGTAAGACCCGGCCACGACGCCTACCACCAGCGCGAAGGCAAAGCCATGGATGCCTTCACCACCCACGATGTACAGGATCAACACGACGATAAACACCGTTAACGACGTGAGAATCGTCCGGCTGAGGGTTTGATTGATCGCGGCATTCGCTAACTGGACGGAGATGAGCGGGCTCTTACCGCGCATCTCGCGAATGCGGTCGAAGATCACGATCGTGTCGTTCAGCGAGTAGCCGATAATCGTCAAGAAGGCGGCAATGATCGGCAGGCTGATCTTGAAGGGCTCGATCAACAAGAATTCCAACCCCGGAATCCGTGCTAACCAGGTGCTGAGGGCCAAGGCGCCCAGGGTGACTAGCACGTCGTGTACGACCGCGATGACCCCGGCCACGCCGAACATGACCTGCGAAAACCGGAACCAGATGTAGGCCAGGATCAGCACCAGGCTGGCGAACATCGCCACGGCGGCCTGCTGCTGGGTGGCCGCGGCGACCGCGGCGCCAATATTGCTCGACGCCGGGAAATAGGGTTGCTCCGACAGTTCGTTGTTGACGTGCGTAAGCAGCGTGCGGGCAGCGTCGGCCGGCAGCGTGGTGCGCACGTGCCACTTCTCGAAACTGGCGTCGCTGCCAGGCTCGTATCCGGGGGTGTCAAGCGAGAAGATCGCGTTCTTCGCGCCGGCTTCCGTTGCCACCGCCTTTTGCAACAAGTCGAGCAGCCGGTCGTGACTGATCGGTATCGAAGACGTGATATCCGCTTCCGATCCGCCGGCAAATCGCGTCGAGGCTAAGGCCGGTTCAACGGCCGTCGCCGTGCCCGTTGCCGCCGGCAGAGCAGGGCCCGTGGCTTTCGCAGGGGTCTCGGCCGCGGCTGCCGTATCCGCCGGCGTGGCCGCCTTGGCCGGTTGTTCCTCGGCCTTCGTCGCTGATAGGGCGTCTTCCTTGGGCGGGGCGGCGGCGGGTTCGCTCTTGGCCGCCTCCGTCTCAGGGGGCTCTTGGGTAGCGGCGTCCTGTGCCGTCACGTCGGCCATTGCCAGTAGCAACTCGTCGCCGCCGCGGATGCGATGCTGCGCGCCGTTTCCTCCCTCGGGCGTTGCCTTCGCCGGAGCTGTCGTCTCGGCCGGTGTCGTTTCAGCGGCGGGCGCCGCCTTCTTGTCGGCCGGCGCTGCATTGGCGGCAGCAGGAATCGCGTCCAGCCTGGCGACTTCAATATGATTGACGACGAGTTTTCCCTTGAAGATTTCGCTCAGCTTGGCTTCGACGTCCTCGATCTTGGGATTCGACGTGTTGATCACGAAGCGCTTGCCCGGCGTTTCGTGTGCAATTCGCACGTCTTGTACGGTGGCATCCGGCAATTCGTCGCGGACGTTGTCGATCTGGTCGCGTACCTCGGCGATGTCGATCGGTTCGTCGAACAACGTCTGCACCGAGACGCCGCCGGTGAAATCGATGTCCAAGAGTCCCTTGCCGCGCTGCACGACGCCCACCATGCCGATGGCGATAATCATCAAGGAAATGGCGATGGCGATCCGGCGTTTGCCAATGAAGTCGAAGTTCGGATTGCTGAGGATGTGCAGCATCTTCAGGTCCTTGATGAAGCGCGTCTTCTCGGCAATGTCGAAGAATACGCGCGACACGAAGATCGCCGTGAAAAGGTTCATCACGATGCCCAGGATCAAAGTGACGGCGAAGCCTTTCACCTGGTCGGTTCCCATGATGTACAGCACGACGGCGGAAATCAGCGTGGTAACATTGGCATCGATGATCGTGGTCGTAGCCTTTTCAAAGCCGTTGCGAATGGCCATCCGCAAGGTGGCCCCGCGCGTTAGCTCCTCGCGCATGCGCTCGTAAATCAGCACGTTCGCATCGACGGCCATACCGACCGTTAGGGCGAGACCGGCCAGGCCGGAAAGAGTAAATGCCGCGTTGAACATGATCATGAAGGCCACGATCAACAGCACGTTCAACAACAGCGCGATATTCGCCACCACGCCCGCGAAGCGATAGTAGATGACCATGAAAATGATCACGGCCGTCGTGGCCACGAGCATCGAGTAGACGCCCTTTTGAATCGTGTCGGCTCCGAGCGTGGCCCCGGTGAGCAGGCTGCTGCTGGGCTCTTTGCGCAAAGCGGTGGGCAGGCTGCCGGCGGTCAGCACGCTGGCCAGGTCTTCGGTTTCGGCCGTCGTGAAGTTGCCGTTGATTTCGCCGCTCTCGAAGATCGGCTCGTTGATTTGTGGCGCGGAATAAAGATATCCGTCGAGAAGGATCGCCAGATGACGGTGAAAACCCTGTACGCCCTCGGGCAGGTTGTCGCTGGTCAAGCGGCCGAAGAGCTTCGAGCCGGTCGAATCGAATCGGAAGTCCACCTTCGGCCCGCGCATGCCGACGCCGGCGGCGGCGCTGCGCAGGTACTGGCCGGTAACGTTCTGCGGATCGATGGCCACGAGCACTTCCAGGTCGCCCTTGTCGGTCTTGCGCGAGATAAAACCGGAACGGGGATCGGAAAAGTAGCTGTCCTCCTTGCGATGCACCGGTACCCACTTGGCCACAAGCTCGCTCGAGCCGTCGCTGTTTTCGGTCACCAGCGGCTTGGTTGCGGGGTCCAACTGCTTGGCCAGCTCGATCAAGTTGGCGTGATCGCGCTCGTTGGCCGTGATGCGGAATTCCAACATGCCGGTCGAGCTGATTTTGTTCTTGATGCGCTCCAGCTCATCTTCTTCAGCCTTGGGAATGATGATTTCGATCTGGTTGATGCCGTAAGGGCGAATCGTGACTTCGCGGACCCCGCCGGGATTGACGCGCTTGGTGACGGCCTGCACCAACTTTTCCATGTCGACGCTGGTGCCGGGTTCCTTGACCTGCTCGTCGACTTCATAGACCAGGATCGACCCGCCCGACAGATCGATGCCGAGCTTCGGCGGCCAGCCGTACCAGGTGACCGCCAAGGCGGCAAACGTGGAAAACAATACGGTTGCAATACGCCATGCCTGCTCCGGCATGCGTACGGCTTTGCTGATGTAATGTCCCAGCACGAGTGGCACCAGGAACACGCCCAACAGCACCAACAACAGTTCGATGTTGTCCGAGTTCATATCGCAAAATCCTTCAAGGGTCCGACCTTCAAGGTCCCAGTTTGATTCACCCCGCCGCGCCACTCTCCGCGCTGCCGGCCGGCTCGTCGACGATGACGCGTGCCACGCTGGCGCGGGTCACGCGCAGCTTCGTGTTCGACGATTCGTCGACGCGCACCGTAACCTCGTCGGCATCGGGGCGGATGTTCGTCACCACGCCAAAAATACCGCTCGTCAAGAGAACGTGATCGTTCTTCTTGAGATTCGTAAGCATCGCTTGCCGTTCGGCCTGCTCGCGCCGTTGCGGTCGCTGCACGATCAAAAAGTACAGCACGACCATGAATAGCACGGGCATCAACATGAACACGGGGGACGGGCCCTGCGGATTCGCAGCCCCCTCGGCCAGCACGGTCCATTCGCCCACACGCAACCAAGTCACGATAGAACCTCTGCACAAAGAAACACGCCGTGAGGGCTCACGCGCTGGATCACAGCTCGCGAGACCGAGCCCATGATTCCGCCGCCCATGATTCCGCCATGGTATGGCACAGGCGCCTACGACTTACAGGCACCGCTCCATGTTCGCGCCGCTGCGCGCCCTGGCGACAGAAGCAGCCCGATGCCTCGGGGCCGGGCCACGCACATTCCGCGACTAACGCGCCGTATCATAAAGCTAAGCGCCACAACGGGCAAGGGGATCATTGGGAGGCTAATCCGCTGCTTCCATCGCGCCGCGCCAGCCTGCCATTTTCGCCGCGCGAAACGCCGCAAAACGATCCTCGGCGATCGCCGCGCGAGCGTCAGCGAGCAGCCGCTGGTAATAGGTCAGGTTGTGGATCGATAGCAACATCGGCCCGAGCATCTCGCGCGCCATGAACAGATGCCGCAGATAACCACGGCTATGCCGGCAGGCGGGGCAGGGGCAGACCTCCTCGATCGGTCGACGATCGTCAGCCAGTGACAAATTGCGCAGTCGTAGCCCGCCCCCGTCCGTAAAGGCCATGGCGTTACGCCCATTTCGCGTGGGCATGACGCAGTCAAAGAGGTCGATTCCACGACCAATGGCCTCGAGCAGATCGACCGGCGTGCCGACTCCCATCAAGTATCGTGGCCGATCGTGCGGCAGGGCCGGCACCGTCACGTCCAGCACGGCGTACATTTCGGCCGGCGTCTCGCCAACGCTTAATCCACCGACGGCGTACCCGGGAAAGTCAATCGCTGCCAGCGCCTCGGCGCAGGAGATACGCATTTTCGGATCGAGCCCCCCTTGCACGATGCCGAAGAGGGCCTGGTCCGCCCGTCGTGCCGTAGCGCGGCACCGCTCGGCCCAGCGAATGGTGCGCTGCATGGCGTCGAGCACCACGTTGCGCTCGGCCGGCAGCGGCACGACGTGATCGAGTACCATCGCCACGTCGCTGCCGAGCGATTCTTGAATGGCTATGGCGCGCTCGGGAGATAGTTCCAGCAGGCGTCCGTCGATGTGCGAGCGGAAGACGGCCCCGGCTTCGCTGACCTTGGTCATCTGCGCGAGACTGAAGAGTTGAAATCCGCCGCTGTCGGTCAGGATCGGTCCCGACCACCCCGAGAAGCCGTGCAGGCCACCGAGCGACTCGACCAAATGTTCGCCGGGGCGGAGCGCCAGGTGATAAGTGTTGGCCAATATCATCTGCGCGCCCGTGGCGCGCAGCTGTTCGACGGTAACCCCCTTGACCGTCCCTTGCGTGCCGACCGGCATGAAGGCCGGCATGTCGACCGGCCCGTGCGGTGTATGAAAAATGCTGCGGCGCGCCGCGCTCGTGCGATCCTGGTGCAGAAGCTCAAAGCGAAATGCGCTGGCGGTCATGAATGCGGGCGCACTTTTCGCGAACAGCAGGAAGACGTTCAGTAGCTCGAAGCGCCAGCGAGGGAGCGCTTCGAGCCAACGGTACGGCAGAACCCTCGCTGGCGCTTCGGGCCAGTATGCGGCCGGTCAGGTTGCGGTCCGGCGCTCAGTCGCCGCGGAGCTTCAGACCGTGGCCGGTCAGCTTTTCGCGAACTTCGTTGAGACTGGTCACGCCGAAATTCTTGCACTCGAGCAATTCGTCGCCAGTGCGACGCACCAACTCGCCGATCGTGCTGATTCCCAGGCGAATCATGCACTTGCGAGCCCGCACCGACAGGTTCAGGTCGGCGATTGTCTTGTTCAAGAGCGCCTGTTCGTCCGGGCTCATGACTTCGGGCTCGTAGCCGCCGCGCATGGTGTGCTTCTCGGCGGCGAGTTGACCCAGCTCAAGACCCTTGGAGGCCAGCATTTCCTTGATTTCGATGAGCGAAGTCTCGCCGAAATTCTTGCTGGCGAGCAATTCCTGCTCGCTCGTACGGGCCAGATCGCCCAGTGTGATGAGCCCCATTTTTTGCAGGCAGTTGCGGCTGCGCACCGACAGTTCGAAGTCGGTAACCGGCATCGTCAACACCTGGCTGAGGCGGTCGCGACGGCGCTGCGCGTCCTCGTCGTAGAACATATCGCCAGCGGCCTGCGCATCGCGGAAAAAGAGCCGCGCTCGCGGATGGCTAGGATAGCTCTCCAGGATGCGCTGGTAGCACTGACGGGCGCGCTCGTATTGCTGGCGGTCCTCATAGAGGATTCCCAGGTTCAACAGCGATCCGATGTGCGCCGGAAACTGCGCCGCGGAGCGCTGATAGAGCTCCATCGCCGTTTCGTCGTTGCCGCGGCGGTCATTCTCCAGCGCCAGTCCGAACAGGGCGCCCGGATGACGGCTGTCGGCTTCGACGGCGCGCTCGTAAAGGGCGACAACCTCGTGCGGGTTGTTGCCCAGGGACGCGATCGTGGCGCCGCGCTGATACAGGTAATCGGCCGTCTGCTCCACGGCGCCCGAGAGGCGGTCGAGCGTGGCCAGAGCTTCGGCAGGCTGGCCACCGGCACGCTGCGCCTCGGCCTGTGCCAGCGCACAGGCATCGCGGTCGTAGCCGGCTTTGGCGGCATCTTGGAAGGCTTTCACGGCATCTTCATATTGACCGCGAGCGCTATAGGTCTTGCCCAAGTAGAACTGGGCCAGTGCGCCGCCATCGGCGCTGCGCAGCATTTCATCGGCCAGGCGATAGCGTCCCAGCAGGAAGTAGCAAACCCCCAGCTTCGTAGCCGCGGCGGGGCTGGTGCTTTGCGCCGATTCCAATTCGTGTACCGCATCGCGCAACTGCCGGTAGTTGGCAAAGTCGGCCGCGATGGCGTCCTTGATCTGCTGCACTTCGCGCGGACCAAAGAGCGTGCTGGAAACGACCATATCCTTCAAGTTGGATTCGACACCTAACGACATTACCCAAGCCTCCTGGAAGGCAGTTACAGGATCGCCCTGGGCGCAGAGAAAGACCCGGGCGGAGCAAAACCATGAAACGCCGTGGCCACGAACATTATTGGTCAACAGCACACCGCGGGTCGGCAAGTCGCCTGGCAGCCCTCATGGCCGCCGCATTCCTGCGGCGCGCGCAATCCTCGTGGTGTGTCCGGACGCTTCTAGAATATAGCAATTGGCACGCCAGTCGCAAAGCCGGGCGTGCGGGGCGCCATGTCATCGGCCGGCGTTTTCCGGAATAATTGGGCGGCGGGCACCAGATATGGCCTCGCCGCCGCGCGCCATGCGGCCCTCGACCGGGCCCATCTGGCCAGGAATCGTCTTCGCGAAGGAGCACGCAAGCGTGTCAGCAACCTTTGTCATATTCGGTGCTTCCGGCGACCTGACAAGCCGCAAGCTGATCCCATCGCTGTTTCAACTACATCGCAAGAAGCGGCTGCCGGCCGACACCCGCATCGTCGGCTTCTCGCGCAGCCCGTTTACCGACGAGGAGTGGCGCTCGCACCTGGCCGAGAGCACGGCCCACTTCGTCGGCGCGGACTTTCAGCGCGCCTCCTGGGACAGCTTTGCCCAGAACGTCCATTACTATGGCGGCGATCTGGGGCAAGCGAAGGACGTCGCGGCGCTCGGCACGTATCTCGAGCAGCTCGAAGCCCGACCAGCCACCACGACCGCCGCCAAAACTGCCGCGGGGCCGGGAAGCGATACGAACAACAACCGGCCACAGCGCATTTACTACCTGGCGACCGCGCCGCACTTCTACGAAACCGCCATCGCGCAGTTGGGCGCTTGCGGCATGGCCGATCAGACGCGCGGCATTCGCCGCATCGTCATCGAGAAGCCCTTCGGAACCGACCTGGCAACGGCGCGCGAGCTGAACGACGCCGTGCATCGCGTCTTCGCCGAAAACCAGGTGTACCGCATCGATCACTACCTCGGCAAAGAGACGGTGCAGAATATTTTGGTGTTTCGCTTCGCGAACGCGATCTTCGAGCCGTTGTGGAACCGCAACTTCATCGATCACGTGCAGATCACGGCGGCCGAAGAGGTGGTGGTCGGCAGCCGGGCGAGCTATTACGAGACCGCCGGTGTCCTGCGCGATATGTTTCAGAACCACCTGTTGCAGTTGTTGGCCGTGACCGCGATGGAGGTGCCGGCTCGTTTCGACGCCGATCTTGTGCGCAACGAGAAGGTGAAGGTGTTGCAGTCCGTGCGCCGGCTCAAGCCCGAGGACGTGGCCGAGGCCACGATTCGCGGCCAGTACGACACTTACCGGGAGGAAAAAGGAGTCGCGCCCGACAGTCAGATCGCCACCTTCGCCGCGGCACGCTTGCACATCGACAATTGGCGCTGGCAAGGCGTGCCGTTCTACCTCCGCAGCGGGAAGGCCATGAGCTGCCGCACAACGCAGATCGTCATCCAGTTCCGCGAGCCCCCGCACATGCTCTTTCCGTCGAATCACGGGCAGCCAGCCAATCGACTCGTGATTCACATCCAGCCGGCCGAAGGAATGCAACTGCAGTTCGAGACCAAGGTGCCCGACGCCGGCATGAAGATGCGCTCGACGAACCTCGAGTACCGCTTCTGCGCCGACTTTCCCAAGGCGATGCCCGAGGCTTACGAACGCTTGCTGTTAGATGTGCTCATGGGCGATGCGAGCTTGTTTGCGCGCAGCGACGAGGTGGAGCTCGCCTGGGGCATAATCGACCCGATCCGCGAAGGCTGGGAGAAGACCGGCGAGCCGGAGGTGGCCATTTACGAAAAAGAGGCGTGGGGACCGGTTGCGAGCACGAAGTGGATGTACCGCGACGGCCGCGAATGGCTGGACGTCTGTCCGGTGCTGAAGTGAGATCCGAGACGCGGGCACCCGGGCGTCGTTAGTTCTCTTGTGGATGATGCCGTGCGATGAGGGCCTGGTAAATCCAGCCGCCGATAATGCCGCCGGCCAACGGACCAACGATCGGCACCCACCAGAAGCCGTTGCCCCAGCGGAAGACCTCCGGCCCCCAACCAGCCACGGCCGTGAAGAGGCGCGGTCCGAAATCGCGGGCCGGATTGATGGCATAACCCGCGTTCAGGCCGAAGGTCATGCCGATCAGCACCACGAGTAGTCCGACCGCGATCGCTCCCTGCACGGGCGCGGGATTGGCGTTCCGTTTGTCGCCGATGGCGAAGACGCAGGCGACCAAGAGCGCCGTACCGACGACCTGGTCGATGAGGCCGCCGCCGAGCGACAAGTAATCTTGCGGATAGGTGGCCCAAATGCCGGCAGTGCTTTGATCGCGGGTCGTGCCGGCGAAGCTTTCGAGCGCCTCGTGATAAACGGCAAAAACGATCGCCGAGGCCACGAAGGCGCCGGCCATCTGCGCCACGCAATAGGGGAGCACTTTGCGCCACGGAAAATCCTGACACACGGCCACGGCCAGCGTCACGGCCGGATTCAAATGCGCGCCTGACACGCCGCCGGCGACGAGAATGCCCATCGTCACGGCCAAACCCCAGCCGAGATTGATCGACAGGTATTCGCCGTGCGATTTTTCGCCCAGCACCACTTGCGCCACCACGGCCACGCCGAAGGTGACCAGGACGAGAGTGCCCAGGAATTCCGCCGCGCATTCGCGTGCCGTGCCGCGTAGCATCTGCCGCCCTCCCGCCTGGTTTTCGATCAAGGGGCGCCCGCGACGATCCGCTTGCCGAAGCGCGATTCCAGACGCCGCGCGCATTGGCTGACTTGCTCGGCGACCTGCTGTTCGACGATGGCCCCCGCTTCGACCATCAGTCGCGCCAATTGTTCGAGCGTGCCCTCATACAGGCGATGATGGTACAGCAACATCAAGCGCCGCTCAACGAGATCCGACAAGCCTTGCACCCATTCATGGCGAATAGCGAACCGCGCGACCGCCGTCGGCAGGTCGGTTCCGATGAGGATGTTTCGATCGGGGGCGTCGGCGAGTATCTCTTCGCAGCGCGTGCCGTACAGTTCCCAGGCGGCGGCAACTTGGGCCTCGGTGTATCCCGTGCGCGCCGCGATCTTTTGTCGCGCCGCCGGTTGCTCGCGGGGGTTTCTCGGAAAGCCGGCGGCACCCGGCAGCGGACGTGCCTCCGTGGTCGCGGTTACCTGCCGCCCCAGACGCTGGAATAGCATCGCCGTGACTTCCTCGGCCAGCGACCGCGATGTCGTGAGCTTGCCGCCGATCACGGAATACAGGGGGACGGGCGCCGCATGGTTCTCGATCAAAGAATGGCGCCGCGTAACCGTCGCCGGCGTCGCCTCGCCCACGTACGGTAGCGGCCGCACGCCGCTGTAGTGCAGATCGACGTCGGCCGCGGTCAATTTCACCTGCGGCAGTAACGAATTGGCCGTTGCCAACAAGTAATCGATCTCCGCTTGCGTTGCCGTCGCGGCGGCAGGGTCGCCTTGGTACTCTTCGTCGGTGGTGCCGATCAAAGAAGCGTCGCCAAAGGGAAGCACGAACACCGGCCGGCCGTCGGCCGCCTCGGCGTACAGGCCGGCGTACGACTGACCGTTGTGCGTGAGCGCCGCGTGCAGCGCGGGATTCCACGTGACGATGTGGCTTCCCTTGGTTCCTCCCATCAGGCGGCCGGAGGGAAGCCCCAGCCGCTGTAATGTCAGATCGATCCAAGCGCCCGTGGCGTTGATCACCGCGGCCGGCTCGAAGGCCGCCGCCGCTCGACCGTTTGCAACGGGGTACACGGTGACGGTCTTCCCGTCGAGTGCCGCGCGGTGATAGTTGAGGATGTCGAAACGCGTGCCGGCCGCGGCTGCCACTTGGCGCGCGTCGTCCAGCATCGCCACTACATAGCGCTCGGGGAAGCGAATCTGGGCGTCGTAATAGGAACAAAGCCAACGGTATTGGGAACTGACGTCGATCGCGTCTTCTTGCGTGCGGCGGTGCGTGGCGTGGTGCGGGAGGTCAGGATCGCGCGCGTACGCGTCGTACATCCGCAATCCCATCTGCACGAGCCACAGTCCGCGAGGCTTAACGGTCTTCGCGGGGCGCCCCGGCCGGGCCGCGCGCCCCCCTTTGAACAAGAATCGTTCGGCCGAGCGCCACAGCCCGCCGAAGCGGTTTTCGATAGGAATAAACAGCCGCAGCGGCCGGACGAATTGCGGAGCCAGCCGCAACAGCCGCGTCCGCTCGGCGAGCGATTCGCGCACCAGGTCGAACTCGCCGTATTCCAGGTAGCGGAGTCCGCCGTGAATCAAACGCGAGGCGTAGGCCGTGGCGCCATAGGCCAGGTCGGCCGTGTCAACGAGCACAACGGGCATGCCATTGAGCACCAATTCGCGCGCAATCGCGGCGCCATTGATACCGGCGCCAAGAATGAGAACGGGTTGCTGTGCGGTCATGCCCTAACAATCTAGCGAGGAGCGGCGAATAGAGAAGCCGAATCGTCGCGTGGGGTCGCACCGCTTCACTAAATGAAGCGCGGCCAGAGCCACTGCATGCCGTGTCATGCGCGTTCTCACGTCGCGGCGCAGAAACCCTCAGGAACCGCGGGAGAATGGCCCACGACGGCACTGCCGCGCCGTGAAAGATACGGCCGCAGAACATTTGCTAGCTTCGCGACGGCCGGCGGTTCGAGCATCGTGAGATGGCCGCCCGGCACTTCGACGGTCGTGAGGCCGCCCTGGGCCCACGGGCCCCAACCCAGATCCGGATCGGCGTGCATCGGCGTAGATTGCTCGGTGGCGCGGATGACGAGCAAGGGGGCGGAGAGCGGCTGCGGTCGATACTCCACGACAGCTCGCATGTTCGCCTCGAAGACGTCAAAGACGGCGCGAGCGCCGTGGGGCGTGGCGCCGGCCAGCAAGATCCGTGCGTTTGCGGCCCGCTCTTGAAAGTACTCGACTTGTTTATCGATCGGCAGGTCGCGCAGCCGCCGCAATGTCGCGGCATCCTCGCCGGGAAACATCATTTGCAGCAGCGGCACGAGATCGTTCTCATCGAACTGCCGATCGGCGCTGGGAATGCCGGCATCGATCAGTCCGACCAGCGCGACTTCGTCTCCCTGGTCGCGAAGCTGTCGCGCGACTTCAAAGGCGATGACGCCGCCTGTGGACCAGCCGCACAAGCGATAGGCTCCCGTGGGCTGGATCGATTGAATGGCGCGGACGTAGTCCGCGGCCATGCTCTCGATCGAATCCTGCGGTGCTTCGGTCCCGTCGATACCCCGCGCTTGAATCCCGTAGAGCGGCACGTCGGCGTCGAGCTGTTGCGCCAACTCCAAATAGCAAAACACGGTGCCGCCCGCCGGATGGATGCAAAACAGCGGCGCTTGTGTTCCCTGCGACCGGATGGGTGCGACCAAATTGCTGGCGCCGGCAGGGGGCGCTTGCCGCAGCAGCCGCGCGAGATGCTCGACCGTTGGCTCTTCGAAGAGAGCGGCCAAGGGCAATCGTCGGCCGAATTCCTCGCCCATGCGGGCGAGCAACGCCACGGCCAGGCTGGAATGCCCGCCGAGTTCCAGAAAGCTATCGGTAACGCCGACCGGTTCCACGCCCAAGACTTGCGACCAGACGTTCGCCACGCGCTGTTCCCAGATATCGCGCGGCGCCACGTAGGGATGTACGGAATCGGGGCGAGGCGACAAGGCAGGGGGGAGCAACGCCGTGTCAATCTCGCCTGTTGCGATGCGGGGCAATTTGTCGAGAGCGACCCAGGCGGTAGGTATCATCGCCGCCGGCACGCGGTCGGCCAGGAAGCGACGCGCCTCTTCGATCACGAGCGCGTTGCGATTCTGGATGAGGGCCATGGCTGTATTCGCCGCGGGCACCACATAAGCCGCCAGGCGGCCTGCTCCCGCGCGGTCGGTATAACCAATCGCGGTGGCGTCATGGATCGAAGGACAGAGTCGTAGTATCGCGGCGACTTCCCGCGGATCGAACCATGTTCGCCCGATCCGCATCGTCTCGCGCGATTCGACCGGCGCCTCGTTTGCAGGACACTCGACGCCGCGACACCAGGCTGGGCCCAAGTATTCGATTTCGCCGTCGGGTTGACGGGCCGCATGGTAGCCGGTGTCGCGAAGCATTCGTACCCCGCGCGGATCGAGCGGGTCGACTATACAATCGTGTCGTGGTTGTCCGCCGCGGATCGCCGTGGCGGCGGTGCGAGGCTTCGCGGCGATCCACAGCCGGCCGGGCATGCCTAGCGGAGTTGGCTGCCGCGCGGCGTCTAAGACGCGCAGGCTGGGTACTTGCTCGTCGAGGCAATCCAGCAATTCCAATTCACCGCGTTCGACTAGCGCCAGTTCACGGACGCGCGCCTCGGGCCGCAGGGCAATGCCGCGGAGCAGCACGGCGACTTGATCGAGCAATCGCGCCGCAATCTCGTCGCTGTAGATTTGGCGGTCGTACAACAATCGCAGCATGAACTCCCGCCCCGGTAGAACGACCAGCGTCAGTGGAAATGCCGACGTGGTCGTACCATGCACGCGGCTGACAGCGATGTTCGCGACCGTGAACTCTTCGACGGCATGGAGCGGGTAGTTCTCGTAAACCACCAGCGAATCAAACAGTCGGCCAGCGCGGCGTCCCGCAGCTTGGGCGATCCGCTCCAGCGAACAATGCTCGAACGGTTGCGTCTCGACTTGCAACTCGTTCAGGCGCTTCGACAAGGCCATCACCGGTTCGTCGAGCGATACGGCCGCTCGACGCAGTACATTATTGGCAAATGGGCCGACGATCGTGTCGACATGGGGCACCTCGTGGGGGCGCCCGGAAACGGTGACGCCGAACAATACGTCGTCGCACGCGGCATGCCGTGCCAAGAGGATCGCCCAGGCGGCTTCGACCAGGGCATTGGTGCCGACGCGCGCCGCTTGGGCTCGTTGGGCCAGTCGCGCGCTTTCGATGGCCGAGAGCCGTAGTTCGCAGGCGGCATGACCGTCGTTCGCGCCGGACGTGGACGCGTCGCCGATCGGCAGCGGCGTGACGCCGACGCTACCTCGCAGTTGTTCCCGCCAGAAACTTCGAGCGGCCGCTTCATCCTGGGCGGTAAGCCACTTCAGATAGTCGGCAAACGAGGGGGCGGGTGCGGCGGGGTCCGTTTGGCCCGCCGCCAATTCCGCGTAACGCTCGAACGCCTCGCGCAGCACGATGCCGGCGCACCATCCATCAGAAACCAGGTGATGGCAGGTCCAGACGAACAGCCATTCCCGGTCGCTCAACCGCGCCAGATCACAGCGCGAGAGTGGCGGCCGCGTGAGGTCGAAGCCGGCCGCGCGCGTTGCGCGCAGCAGCATCTCGCGTAATTTCCGTTCTTCGGTCGGCGTTTGCTGCCGCCAATCGTGCTCGTTCCAGGGTAATTCGACGGTGCGACGCACCACTTGCAGCGGCTTCTTCAAGCCTTCCCAGGCAAAGCCGGTGCGCAAGAGCGCGTGCCGCGCGGCGACGTCGTCCCAGGCGTGGCGAAACATTGCGGCATCGAGCGATCCACTAATCGTGCAATGAAACTGCACCGTAAGGAGCTCCGACCGCGGATGGGCGAGTGCATGCGCGAGCATTAGCTCCTGCAGCGGCGCCAGCGGCCAGATGTCGCTCACGTTCTTCATGGCATTTTGAGCTTGCATCGATTTCGCTAGCCTCGTGCCAGCAGTTGTTGCAATGCGTCGAATTCCGATTGATCGACGTTGGCCAAGGGGAAGTCGCTGGCCGACGCCGCCTGCGCGTCCGCTTCGCCGCAACTTTCCACCAGGGCCCGCAGTGCGGCCAGATATTTCGCCGCCAAGCGCTCGATCGTTGCCTGACGATGCCAGGCATGGCTGTAATGCCACGCGACCTGCAACTGCCCGTCGCGCACGACGGCAATAATTTCCCACACATGCCGCCGCCGCGAGCGCGGGCTTACGAGCGGCCCCGGCGATTCGGGGGCGAGCGTGAAATACGTGTCGGACGCGAGTGTATTGTCCAGGTTGCCGAGGAAGTTGAAACAGACTTCCGGCTGGCCGACGTTGGCCAGTTGCTGCTGCGTGTCGCGATCAGTCGACAACCAGCGCAGCATGCCGTATCCCAGTCCTGCCTGAGGGACCGCGCGAAACTGCTCTTTTACCGAGCGGACCAGAGCGCCGAGGGACCCGCCCGGCGGCACCTCGAACCGCGCCGGATAGAGCGCGGTGAACCAACCCACGGTGCGCGACAGGTCGACGTCGGCGAATAAGTCTTCGCGGCCGTGCGATTCGAGATTGATATGCAACGGACCGCTGCTGCAATAATCGCGCAGCACCTGCACGAGCGCGGCCAAAAGCAACTCGTGCGTTCGCGCGCGGTAGGCCGCCGCGGCGTCGTGCAGCAAACCCTCGGTCGTGGCCGCGTCAAGCGTTTTACGAATCACACCGGCCGAAGCAACGAGGTTCTCCCCCTCGTGCCTTTCCCGCGCCAGTGGCTTCACGCGATCCGCGGTCGCGAGCCATAGGGCGCGCTGGCTGCGCACGTCGTCGCTATCGGCCAACTGGGTCAGGCGGCGCGACCATTCGACGACCGGGGTCGTCTTCGCGGGCAGTTGGACCGGCAAGCCCGCAGCCAATTGGTGGCAAACGAGATCCAGATCGGCGAGCAGAATGCGCCAACCGACCGCATCGACGACCAGGTGGTGCATCACGCACAACAAGCGCGCCGGCTGCTCCGCACCGCAATCGAAATATACGAAGCGCGCTACCGGTCCGTGAGCCAGGTCGAGCCCCACTTGTGCCGTTGCCGCGGCATGCTCGATGGCGACCGATTGCTCGGGCTCGTTGAGGCGCGCGAGGCGGATCACTTCCAGAATCGGTTCCGACGCCGGCGGCGCGATCTCTTGCGACCAGATGCCGCTAGCATCGCGTTCGTAACGGGCGCGCAACTGGTCATGGTGCGCGAGAATTTCTTGCAGGGCCTGCTCAATGATTTCTGGCGTGGCTTGCGATGAAACGGCGAGCATCACCGCCTGGTTATGATGATGCGGATCGACCTCGGCGAGCGCGAAAAATTCGTGCTGGATCGGCAATAGCGAAACCGGCCCGATCACAGGTTCCTGCGGGGCGCACGTGACAGGCGCTGCGAGAGCGACGCGGGCCAACTCGGCGATCGTTTGATTCTGAAACAGTTGCTTGGGTGTGATCTTCCAGCCGGCGGCGCCCGCTCGGGCGACGACCTGGATGCTGCGGATCGAATCGCCGCCCATATCGAAAAAATTGTCGTGGATACCGACTTCGCTTCGGCCCAGCACTTCGGTCCAAATCTTGACCAGGACCCGCTCGGCGTCCGTTGTCGGTGGCGCCATCGGCGGGCGTTGCTCACAGCGACCCCACGATGGATCCGGCAGCGCAGCGACATCGATTTTCGCGCATGACAGCCGCGGCAATTCGGCAAGAACCACCAGCGCTGCCGGCAGCATGTGGCCCGGCAGTCTCGCCGTGAGAAACTCGTGGAGTTCTGTTTCGCGAACGAGCGGTTCGCCGCAGCCGACATAAGCGGCCAGGCGCCGACTGTCGCCTGGCCCGCGCGGTACGACGATTGCTTCGCGCACTTGCGGATGCAACTGCAACACCGCTTCGATCTCAGCTGGCTCGACGCGATAGCCGCGCACTTTGAGCTGCCGGTCGACGCGCCCCAGAAACTCGATGTTGCCGTCGGCCAGATAGCGCACCAGGTCGCCCGTGCGATACATGCGGGCGTCTGACCCGCCGACAAAGGGATCGACCAGGAAACGCTCGCTGGTCAGTTCCGGCCGGCGAAGGTAGCCGCGTGCCACGCCCGCGCCGCCGATGTACAGTTCACCCGGCACGCCGAGGGGGAGCGGTTGCTGAAACTCGTCGAGCACATAGAGTCGCGTGTTGGCGATCGGGCGACCGATGGGCAATACGCTCGACGCCGTGGCCGGCAGCCCGTCGGCCGGATCGAACAGCGTGCTCGTGATCGTGACCTCGGTGACTCCGTAGGCGAACAGAAAGCGACAGGCATCGCCGGTTGCGGCGCGCCAGCGTTCGACTTGTTCGGTCGCGATGCTGTCGCCGCCGACAATAACGGTTTTCAGATGCCGGGTTGCGGCCCCAGCGGACTTTGCCGTTTCGTCGACGAGCGAAGACCACACGACCGCCGGCAAGTGGAGCACATTAACCCCCTGCTCGCGCGACCAATCGAGCAGGACGCGCCCCGACAACTCGGCCGGCGAAGGATGCATGTGCAACGTCGCGCCACTACTGAGCGTGGGGAAGATCTCTTCCACGGCCGCGTCGAAGCTGAGTGAGAGATATTGCAACAGCGCGTCGCCGGGCCGCAATGCGGCACGCCGCGCCAACTCGGTCGCGTGATTGACCAGCCCACGATGCGGGACCTCGACCCCCTTGGGCTGCCCGGTCGATCCGGACGTGTAAATGATGTAGGCAACGTCGTCAGGCCGGGCGTTCGGTGGCAGTGTCGCTTCGCTGAATGCGGCAATTTTCTTGGCGTCTGCGTCGACGAGAATCCGCTGATAGTCTCCTGGCGGCAGGCATGACGAGACCTCGGAATCGGTCACGACGATTTGCAATCGCGCGTCCTCGATCATGGCCGCGCGACGCGCTTGCGGATACAGCGGATCGATCGGCAGATAGCCGGCACCGGCCTTGAGTATCGCCAGGATTGCGACAATCACCTCGGGCGAGCGACCGAGACACACGCCAACGGGCACATCGCTCGTGACACGTCGTTGGATCAAGTAGCGTGCGAGCTGGTTGCTGCGACATTCGAGCTGCTGGTAAGTGACCTCTTGCTGTTCGAAGCGGAGGGCAATCGCGTTCGGCGTACGCTGCGCCTGTTCGACGAACAGTTCATGAATGCACCGACGATCGGGAAAAGGAACCGCCGTCGCGTTCCAGTGTTCGAGCTGTTGCCGCTTTGCGGCGGCCGACAGCAGCGGCAGCTCGAAGACCGCACAATCGCGGTTGCTCACGATGGCCGTAAGCAGGACGCGGTACGCTTCGAGCATGGCGTCGATCGTCGTGGGCGCGAACAAGTCCGTATTGTAAACCAGCGACAAGTCAAGCCGGTCAGGATGCTCGTCGACGTTCAAGGTCAGGTCGAAATTCGAAACCGGCGCGTGATCGAAACTGTTGTCCGTAATCGTCAGGCCGGCAACCTGTCGCGGCGCGAGCGGAATGTTCTGCAAGACAAACATCACTTGCACGAGCGGACTGCGGCCGAGGTCGCGCTGGGGCATCAGTTCTTCAACCAGGCGCGAAAACGGCAGCTCCTGGTGCTCGTAGGCGTCGAGCATCGTCGCGCGCAGTTGTTTCAGAAAGTCGCGAAAGCCGAGATCCTTCTCCAGCCGGCCGCGGATCACTAGCGTATTGACGAAAAATCCGATCAAGCGTTCGAGCTCGGGACGCGTCCGGCCGGCGATTGGCATACCGACGCACACGTCATGCTGCCGCGCGTACCGAGCAAGCAATACCTGAAACGCGGCGAGCAACACCATACAAAGCGTGCCATTTTCCTCGGCGGCCAGGCGGCGAAGGTCTCCGACCAGAGGGCCGGTCAGGCGGAGCCGTCGCGTGGCGCCGCGATAAGCCTGCACCGCCGGACGCGGATAATCGAGCGGCAGCGCCAGCGGGCCGGGCAACTCGGTCAACTGCTCGCGCCAATATTGCAGGTGTGCCGCGGTCACCGGGTCGCCGGCCGCTTGGCGCTCGCGAATCGCATAATCGCTGAACTGCAGCGGCAGCTCCGGAAGCACGTGTTTGCGCCCGGCGCGGAGCGCCGCGTATTGTTCGGCGATTTCTTGCCGCAGCACGGCCAGCGACCAGCCGTCGCAGATGATATGGTGCAGCGTCAACAGCAGCACGTGCTCGTCACGTGCCAGACGCACCAGCCGAGCGCGGATCAACGGGCCATGCGCGAGATCGAAGGGACGTACCGCTTCGGCCGCCTGGGCTTGTGCCAGCGCTTCGTCACGTGCCGGTCCCGGCACCGCCGAGAAATCGTCGCGCGCGAGCTGGAACCGGATCGTGGGGCAAACGATCTGCTCCGGCCTGTCCGCGACCGCGCGAAATACGGTGCGCAGCGCCTCGTGCCGTTGGATCACGGCGTGCAGGGCCGCAGCCAGCAGATCAGCGTCGAGTTCGCCCGCCAAACGCGTGGCGATGGCGACATTGTAGAACGGGTTGCCCGGTTCGAGCTGATCCAAGAACCACAACCGCTCTTGACCGAACGACAAGGGGACCGGATCGCTCGGGTCGCGGCGCGGGCAATCGACGGCCTTCGGCGCCTGTTTCTCGGCCTGTAGTCGTAACAGCAGCGCGCGCTTGGCCGGTGAGAGCGATGCGAATCGCTCAGGCGAAATAACCATTGAGGGCGAAGCGGACTCTGTCATTGGGCAATCGTTAGCGCGGCGGCGAGCTTTGAGTGAAATCGGTCGGCGGCTCCACGAGCAGCATGTAGTTGCCCGGCGACGCAATGCCCGGCGCGGACGGGGCCACGCGCATCGTCGACTTTTCGGTGTGCGCCAGGATCGCCGCAGCCTCTTCGTCGGACATGCTGTCGAGGTATTCCAGCAATTCGGCATCGCGCGAGCGGTAGAAGTTGACTTGTGCTGATATGACCTCAGCCAGCTGCGCGATCGTCGGGCAATCGAACAGTTTCGACAGCGGCAGCGGCTGGCCCACAAGCGGGCCGAGGCGGCTGGCCAGTTGCGTGGCCAAAAGGCTGGTTCCTCCCAGATCGAAGAAATTGTCGTTTACGCCGACACGGTCGTGACCCAGCACCTCGGCCCAGATGCGCGCCAGCTCTTTTTCGAGCGGGTTGCGCGGGGCGACGTAAGACGAAGCCGGCAGCGGGTTGGCAATCGTGTCCGTGCAATACAGCACGTCCAGCTCGCCACTTTCGAATTGTTCTCGGCAGGCGCGTCGCTGCAGCTTTCCGCTGGTGGTCTTGGGAATGGTGCCGACGCGAATGAGCGCCACGGTATCGACCGCGAGTTCGTAGGCGTCGAAGATCGCGCGGCGGATGGCCTGTGAGACTTCCTCCAGGTCGGTCTTCGCGGGGCGCAGCACCTCTTGCACGATCACCAGGCGTTCGCGCTCGCTCGTGTCGATCGAAAAGGCCACGGCCGAGCGGGCTTTAATCGCCGGATGGCAACCCTCGACCGCCTGTTCCAAATCCTGCGGATGGAAGTTGCGACCGCGAATGATGATCAGATCCTTCGCGCGGCCACTGATGAACAGCTCGTCGCCGTCGAGAAATCCCAGATCGCCCGTACGCAGGAACGGACCCTCTCCGTCGGTGGTGAAGGCGTGGAAGGTGGCGACGGTTTCTTCCATGCGATTCCAATAGCCCGCGGCCACGTTGGGGCCGCTGACCCAGATTTCTCCTACTTCACCGGTGCTCAGTCTGCGGCGCGAATGCGGATCGACGATGACGAGTTTCTGATCGGCAGCCGGCTGACCGCAACCGACGAGCGTGCGCGCCTTCGGTGATTTTCCGGGCACGAACACCGCGCGATTTTCGGCCAGTTGCTCGGCGTCGAAGCTGCGCACCGTGACGTCGTGCTTGGGGGGCGTGGCCGTGATCAACAGCGTGGCTTCGGCCATGCCATAGCACGGGGAAAAAACCCGCCGACGGAAGCCGCATTCGGCGAACGCTTCGACGAAACGCTCAATCGTCGTGGCGCGCACCGGTTCGGCGCCCGACAGAGCCAACTGCAACGAGCTCAAATCGAGCGTGCGGCGTTCCTCGGGCTTGATCTTGCGCACGCACAAGTCGTATGCGAAGTCGGGGGCGGCGATTGTCGTCGCGCGATAGTCGGACACCGCCTGCATCCAGCGCAGCGGTTGCTGAAAGAAGGCCAGCGGAGACAACATGACGTTGCGCCGACCGCTATACCAGCATTGCAGGATGCCGCCGACGAGGCCCATGTCGTGATAGGCGGGCAGCCAGGTGCAGGCGATGGCATCCTCGACGTCGAGCAGTTGTTCCATCTGCGCCAAATTGGCCAGCACGTTGCCGTGGCGAACCAGCACACCCTTGGGCGTTCCGGTCGAACCCGAGGTGTATTGCAAGAAGGCGGGCGCGTCGCGGTCGAGTTGCGGCGCGCTCCAATTCTCGGCCATGCCGAGGTCGATTTCATCGCTGGGGACGATCTGGCCGAGCCCCGGCACTTGACCCAAGAGCGCGCCGGCCCACGCCAGGTCGGACGACGTGCCTAGCAGAATCTCGGCTTGTGCGTCGACGACGATTGCCTCCAGACGCGGCAATGTGCGCGCGACGCGCGTGGGATCAGGAGCAAAAACAGGTACAGCCACCACTCCGGCATACATGCAGCCGGCCAGCGCCGCCAGGTAGTCGAGCCCCGTGTCATACATCAACAGCACACGATCGAGCGGCCGGCAGCGCTGCTGCAAATGCGCGGCGATCGCGCGGGCCTGCTGGTCAAGTTCCGCGTAAGTGCGATCGCAGGGCGCGGCGGTATCGTCGCCGGCCAGGAACGTGAACGCGACGCGCTGGCCGTGTTCCGCGGCGCGGCGGCGAAAGATCTCGACCAGGTTCGCCGCGCGAAGGCCCGCTACCCCGGCGCCTTGCGCAGGGAATCGCGATTCCTCGGCGGCCGTCGCATCATTGACAATTCCGTCGTTCATCGGAGGCAAGAACTAAAAAGGGGGTAAATGTACTGGCGGTGTATTCAACCCTGGCCACGCAGAGCCACGGTAGGGAGTAATTGGGCGGCGCGGATCGCGGGGTAAATCGCCCCCAAGATGCCGATGAGGACGGCAATGCACAGCCCTTGCACGATGACGCCCGGCGCCACGTAGCCGCTGACGAGTCCAGCGGTCGTCGGTGCGCGGCTTAACAGTTGCGTCATACCAAGAGCAAGTAATGTGCCAATGACGCCGCCGGCAATGCTCAGCAAACCCGCTTCGAGGATGATCATTCGCACGATGCGCCCGCGGCGCCAGCCGATCGCGCGCAGAATCCCGATTTCGCTCGTGCGCTCGAACACCGATACGATCATCGTGTTCAACATGCCCACGGCGCCAATCACCAAGGCGATCGCCGAGATGCTCCACGCCATGGCGCTGGCGATTTGAATCTTGCTGTCGGTCGCGACGTAGTTCTCCGTCGCCATCGCCGAGACGCCGACTCCCAGGCCATTGATCGCCTGCACGACGTCGGGCACAGCATCCGCGCCGCTTGCGCGGTCGACGCGTACGTTGAAGGCCGTTACCTGGTGCGACTGGTCGAGCATCCGCTGCAGTTCGACGAGCGGCACGATCATCGCGCCATTTTCGAAGATGTTGCCGCCGTCGTAGATGCCGACGATGCGGAAGCGCTCGTTCTCGTAGATTTCGATTTCGTCGCCGACGGATTTGCCCAGGTTCGCCGCTAAGATGCGGCCCAACAGCGCGACCTTTTTGTCCTCGGGACCAAAGCCCGTTCCGGCCGAAAGCGTACGCCCGCGGTCCAGGGCACCGGTCGGCTCGAGCCCCTGCACGACGACGCCCACGGGGCCCAATTCTTCGAGCGAGACGACGTCCAAGAGCACCGGTTCGACGGCCGTGACGTGGGGAATCGTGGCGATCTTTGCGCCGATCCCTTGGTCCAACTCGCTGGTCATGCGATCGGCGGAGCGGCCGCGCACCACCACGACGTCGACGCCGTGCGCCTGGTACATGTCGAGGAAGGATCGTTTGAAACCGTCGGCGATGCCGACCAGCGCCACCACGGCAGCCACGGCGACGGCCATGCCCGTGACCGTCAGGGCCGAGCGGATGCGTCGACGTGCGATGTTCTTGTAGACGAGGCTGATCAATCGCATCGGCGGGGGCCAATCAAGGCGATAGAAGTTCCGCAGTTACCGCAGACTATCTCTCTGGCAAGATCGGACGCGAATCGCGGCCGATGCAGCAAATGCACCGGAGAACCAGCTGATTTTCGAATGCGCTCGGTGACGCTGATGTTCCTACGGGTTTTAGCGGCGAGCAGGCAAAGCGACGGTGTGTCCTCGCCCGTATAAACAGCAAATCCGGCACCGTGCGCGGGCGCAGTGCCCAGGAAATGGGGCCGGAATCACGCGCCCGGCGGCAGACTCGCGGGCGGACGGCAAGACCTTCGGGATAGAACTTACCAAGGGCCGAAGTGGTCAATTGCCGGCCAAGCAGCGCGCGGCGCAGCCACTAACGCCCCGTCAGGCGTTCCATCGTAGGCTCTGGCTGCCAAAGGTAGAGAAACGTCGGCAGTCGGGCGCGCTCCAGGCCGGGCATGCTGATCGGCAGGAAGCTGCTTTGAATCGGCACGTTTGCCGTGACGTCGTAGGGGGTCCGTGCGCCATCATTGGGGCGATGCAGGAGGACGAGCGCCGCGCCGGGCGCGCCTCCCATTTGCCCCGCCATTTCCGCGGCCTGATCGAGATAGCCGATCGTGTCGACCAGGCCCGCCGTAAGCGCTTGCTGCGCCGTGAAAACGCGGCCGTCAAAGAGATCGGGCGAGGCATGGGCCAGTTGCGGGCGCCGCTCGATAACGATCTTCCGAAATCGTTCGTGGAACTCGTTCGCCATGCGTTGCAGAATGGCGCGGGCCTCTTCGCTTTGCGGCTTGATCGGCGTGCCCAGGTCGACATTCTCGCCCGCTTTGATCGGCGTGCCCACGACGTTGAATTGCCCCATGGCATCTTCGAGGTTGTACAGGTTCAAAATCACGCCGATGCCGCCGGTGACCGTCGTAGGATGCGCCACCACATGATCGGCGGCCGTCGACAGGTAATACGCCCCGCCGGCGCCCACGTCCATCAGGCAGGCAATCACCGGCAGGTGCGTGCGGGCTTTAAATTCCTGCAGGTCGTGCCACATTACGTCCGAGGCCGTGACGCCGCCGCCGGGGCTATTGATGCGCAGAACCAGCCCTGCGTAGCAGCCCGAACTCGCCACGCGATCGAGCTTCTCACGAAACAGTGCGACGGGATTTTCTCCGTCGCTTAGGAGCCCTGTCATCGGCTGATTTACGAGCAGACCGTCGACATCGATCAGCGCGATCTGCCGATCGACGCCCGGAGCGCCGCGCGTGACGGGAATCACGGCCAGCCGTTGCATGGCGCGCAAGCTGGGCGTATCCATCGTGACGCGATTGTTCGTCACGATCTGCACCGGGTGCTTGCAACCGGCGGTCCAGTAAAGAAGTGCCAGGCAAATCGCCCAGCCGACGCGCCGCCTGTCCATCCGATAACCATCCCTGGCCGAAGAGATTGGCGGCGGATTCCTTTCCGCAGCGCACAATGACCCACTGCTGGTATCGGTAGCGCGGAACATCACACAATAGCGGGCCACGAGGCGCAAACCTGCTGCGACCGGTCGCCAGGCCGGTTTCGCCGAGAATGTGCTAATCTGTATCGATCGCGCCTATTATGCGGACAAGCGACAAATTGCTGGATCACGGAAAGTGCCGGCTGGAATCCGGGATGGGAATCTCTCGATGATCGATCCCTACCAGCGGCCGCACGATCACCCGTCGCTCGCAGTCGGTGTCGCGCACGTGTGGCGAGCGGCCATCGATCCGGCGCCAGCAGACTTTGCTGCGCTCTCGGCAACACTTTCGGCTGACGAGCGTGCCCGCGCGGCCCGTTTTCATTTTGACCGCGACCGAAATAAGTACGTCGCGGCCCGCGGCATTCTGCGGCGGCTGTTAGCGCGGTACACGGGCAACGATGCGGCCGGACTATTGTTTCGTTACGGTCCGCGCGGCAAGCCCGAGCTTGATGGTGGTGGCGTCGCACAGGCGGTGCAGTTCAATGTCTCACACCGCGGCGGCTTTGCGCTGTACGCGTTTGTGATGGCGCGCGAGGTCGGCGTTGATGTCGAGTTCGTTCGCGAAGTGTCCGAGGCCCGAGCGATTGCCCGGAACCATTTCACGCCGGCCGAGATTCGACTGCTGGAATCGGCGGCGGACGAACGAGCTGCGCAGGAGCGCTTCTTTCGCTTGTGGACGCGCAAGGAAGCGGTGATCAAGGCGGTCGGTACGGGGTTGTCGATGCCGCTGGATGAATTCGACGTGAGCTCCGAGCAATCGGATTCTGCGCCCGACAATAGCTGGCGCAGTATCCCTGTCCCGGCCCGCCCGGAAACCGCGTGGGCGGTATGCGATATACCGGTGGTGGACGGTTATCGCGGTGCGCTGTGCATCGCGGGCGAGTCGGTTGAGATACGCTTCTTTTCGGTGTAGTCGACATTCTTTGAAGCCCTCACCCGGCCCTATCCCTGACAGGGAGAGGGTTTTTTGGCCGGGCGCGAATTATTCAATGAGTGGAATTATTCAACGCGCAAAACGTAGTTCGCGTTGCCGGCGGAATGAAGCGTGGCTGGAGGCGCGGTACGAACGGAACTGGCGACCGAAGAGACGGATGGCGCGCTTGCGCGGTGATGAATGCAGGCGGGGGCCCGCCGCTCTCATCCCTGCTAGCCGAAAGGGCCGCGTGGTGGAGCGATCGAGGTGCACGAACGGCTCGCCCGGCAGTGCGGAACGTAGTCCCCAATTTTACCGGCCGAGCTGGCCTGATTTCGAGAGGCGACTACGAAATAGCGCTCGTGTTGTTGCGCCCCGTCAGCGATTCACGGTCTGCCTGGGTTTTCAGGGCGTGGAACGTCATGCAACGGAATACGGGGGGGGCACGGGCGCGAGTTTTGACCCCGCAGGGTCCTGGTCATGTGGCCGTCGACGCAAACCCACGGTGATCGTCCGGCAAGGCAATCGTAATCCCCGGAAGGGGCGACATGGCGCATGCCCCGGCGATCAACGTCGCCCCTGCGGGGCTCGAATTCGTTCCATAGCTGTGCCGCCTGAGGGCACTCGCAGACCCATTCTGTCGATCAGCTCTTTGCGGCCGGCTCGGGGGTGTTGAAGTCGACCTTCGGCGCTTCCTTGGCTTCTTCGGGCGGTTTGAAGTATTCGGCGTTCTTCACGCCGGCCAGCATCGCGTACAAGTTGCTGGGAAAGCGGCGGACGAAGACGTTCATCGTTTCGACCGATTCGTTGTAGCGCTTGCGCTCGACGGCCAGCCGGTTCTCGGTGCCCGCCAGTTCGTCCTGTAACTTCAAGAATGATTCGTTGGATTTGAGCTCGGGATATTTTTCTTGCAGGAACAAGAGACGCGACAAGGCCCGTTCGACGCCGTTGGCCGCTTCGGCTTTCTCGGCGACGGTGCCGGAATCCTTGGCCTGAAAGTATGCCTTGCGCGCGTCGGCGATGCCGAGGAAGATCTTTTGCTCCTGCGCGGCGATCCCTTTCACCGTCTCGACCAGGTTGGGAATCAGGTCGTAGCGGCGCTGCAATTGATTCTCGACCTGGGCCCAATGCTGCTTCACGCTCTCGTCGAGGGTCATCGCCTCGTTATAGCCCTGGTAGGCGCAGCCGCCGACGGCCAGGGCCACGATCAAAAGTCCCAGAGCTGCCATGGGTAGGATCTTCATCGGAATTCCTCGAGCGTGAGT
Source organism: Pirellulales bacterium (assembly GCA_035546535.1). NCBI lineage: Bacteria > Pseudomonadati > Planctomycetota > Planctomycetia > Pirellulales > Pirellulales bacterium. The sequence continues at coordinate 52,030 of DASZWQ010000074.1, forward strand.
GCGGGATGCGTCGTGCTGTTGAATTCTAATACTTACTCGGCGAATAAGCAGCAGTCGCAATTCTCATTCACGGCCTTTCCCTCTGAAAATGGGGGGCTGTGCAGCCGGGACGGCCGCACCACAACTTTTGTCGCATCGGCATTTTGTGGTGCAGGCGTCTCGCCTGCATCGGTACGCAGCATGAAAAACTGAACCGCCAAGCCGTTTCCTCGACGTGTCTGGATGGGAAACCGCCCGGCGCTGGGGTCGGAGAATTCTGCAGGGATTTTGCTTGCGGGCTGTCGTTGTATCTGTTAAATCTAGTCAACTAGATGATAGATGCCGACCGGCCGCCCTCGCGCGGCCGCTCCGCCTAACGGATGTAACCGGCTTTCGCCCGGCAGGAGGAACGAATGACCGTCCGGCTCGGTCGCGTGCAACTGCGGATCATGCAGGTGCTCTGGCAACGGCGGCGCGTCACCGCCAAGGAAATCACGGACGCACTCAACGCCGATGAGCCAATCGCTCACAGCACCGTGCAAACGCTGCTGCGCGGCCTGGAAGTGAAACAGGCCGTGGGGCATGACGTCGAGGGGCGGACCTTCGTCTTTTTTCCCTTGGTGCGCGAAGGGCAGGTGGCCCGCAGCGTGACGCGCGAGCTGGTCGACCGTGTTTTTGGCGGCAGCGTCAGCGACATGGTGGCCTACTTGCTGAAAAACGAAAAAGTGTCTCCCGAAGAGCTCAAAGAGATTCGCCGTCTGGTCAACGAACAGTCACGCAAATAAGAGGCCTCTGCGATGACGCTGTCGCCCACTTGGATCGGCTTGTTCGAATGGTCGGCCACGATCTGCGAGCTGGCAGGCCACTGGTTCGTGCAATCGACGCTGTTGATCGCGGCCGGACTGCTGGCCGGCAGGTTGTTTGCCAACCGTGGCCCGGCGTTTGCGTCGGCCATTTATCGCACGACGCTCGTCGCGGCATTTTTGTGCCCGATCGTCACCTGGTGTCTCGCGCAATTCGGTATGACGCTCGGCATCACGGCTTTGCCCGAGCTGCGCGTGGCGGCGGTGGAACTGGTGGCGGTGACGCGCATGGTCGAGGCGCCCGCCGCGGCGCCCCCGGTGAGAACCACGCCTTCGGCTCCGCGGGAACCGGCCATTGCACCATTGCACGGGAACGATGTGGCGTCCTCTGCGCCCGACGCGATGATGTCTGCAAGAGGAGGTATGCCCGCCCCCGAGCGCATGCCGGAGGCACCGGTGATGGCGGCAGTTGCACAAGGGCCGGAAGCTGGGGCGCCGGAACCTGCGGCGGCGGAAACCGCGGCTGCGCCAGAGCCGTTCGCCAGCGCCGCACCCACGGTGGAGCTTGTCGAAGTCGTCGAGATGGTGCCGACCACCGTGCTGCGCCCGTGGACAGCGTTGCTCGTCGGTTTCCTGGCCGTTTCGTGGTTGATGATCACCGCGCTATTTCTGCTGCGGGTGGTATTTGCGCATATTCATTTGCTGAGCTTGCGCCGCGCCGCGCATCCGGCGCCGGCCGAGCAGCAGCAGATTTGCTGGCAAGTGGCCGAGAAATTGGGGGTGTGGCCGCCCGTCGTGCTCACGAGCCCGTTTGTCGCGGGGCCATGCCTGGCAGGTGTGATCCGCCCGGCGATTCTGCTGCCGGATGAGCTGCCGGAGCTGCCGCTGGCGACGGTCTTCGTCCACGAGCTCGCGCACTTGCGGCGGCGCGATTGCCTGTGGAATGTCGTGCGGCAAGTGGTTTGCGCGGTCCTCTTCTTTCAGCCGCTGGCGTGGCGCTTGTCGCGCCGGCTGGAAGTGTCGGCCGAAGAGGTGTGCGACGATCACGTCGTCGAGCACGGGGCCGATCGCGGGACGTATGCCGACATCCTGGTCAGCCTGGCCGAGCGCACGCTGCTGCCGGCTTCGTCGGCCGTGGTGCCGCTGGTGACGTTTCGTTCATTGCTGGGGCGGCGCGTGGCGCGGATTCTCGATCGCACGCGGCGATTGTCACTTTCCATCAGCTTGACCGCGCTTGCGCTGATTCTGGCCGGCGGATTGGCCGCGACCTTGGGCACAGGCGTGCTGGGGCCGGCAGGGAGAGGTGTGCCCGCAGGTGCCGAAGCCAATGAGAAAAGTGAGTCGATCGCCGCGGGCGAGAGAGAATCCGCCACCACGTCGTCCGACCGGGAGGCAGATGCCGCGAAAGCCGACGTCGCAACAACAACGGACGGGCCAGCAACCGCTGCCGGCGCGCCGACGGACGACGTCGAGCTGCACTACCGCGGCCGGGTTGTGGATACCGACGATAAACCCGTCGCCGGGGCCAAAATCTTCTTCCACTACTGGCTGCAAGGGGCCGCGCCGCGTGGCGATCTTTCGCCCCTGGCCGTCACGGACGCCGACGGCGCGTTCGATTTCTCGACGAAGACCTCGGACTTCGATCCGCTCTCGGACAACTCGCGATACCTCTGCGGCATCGTCGCCACGGCCGAAGGCTATGGCTTTGCCCACGGATGGTCGATCGCTTTCGAAACGACCGGCGAGGCGCGCAAGCATCTACCGCAACAGGTGCTTGATCACATGAAGAACTACCTGCAGCGCGACCAACTCGACGAACCTCCCGTTCTGCAACTGGTGCGCGATGATGCGCCGCTGGTGGGACAGGTCGTCTCGATCGAAGGCAAGCCAGTCCCCGGGGCGCGGGTCCGCTTGCATGACGTCATGTTGCAGGATGCGGCGAAGGGTACTGCCAATCTCGACGGCTGGGAGCAGGAAGCGCGCGACCCGAAGGCTCGCTTTTATACGCTGCGCAACAATCATGTGCCGGTCGAGATCAACACCTGGCAATTGCCTTCGATCGTGCATGATGTGACGGCCGATGCCGAGGGGCGCTTCACGATGCGCGGCGTCGGGCGCGAACGTGTGGCCGAGTTGATGATCAGCGGTCCGGATATTGAAACCAGCCTCGTCAAGACGCGCACCCGCGGCGGCGAAGTGCTTCGCATCGGTGGTTTTCGCGAGCGCGGAATGGGACGCATCGAGGCTAGCGACACGGTTTATCCGCACAAGTTCACCTTCGCGGCCGGCCCTTCGAAGCCGATCACCGGCCGCATCACCGACGCCGAAACGGGCGCCCCGATCGCGGGCGTACGGGTATCGCTCGGTCAGGTCGGCACGTTCATGAGCTTTGGCAAGCACGACATTACCTCGATGACCGATGCTGATGGTCGCTACCGGCTCGAGGGGCTGGCGCTCGACGACAGCGAGAGCATCATCGTGTGGCCCGCGGCGAAGTCGGGTTACGTGCCGACGGGCGCCCCGGTGAAGCTCGCGCTCGACAAGCCAGCGCCGGAGAAGGATTTCCAGATTCGGCACGGCGTCTGGCTGCGCGGCCAGGCGACCGACAAGGCGACCGGTCGGCCGATTCCCGGACGCGTGCAGTATTTCGCCCGGTCGAACAATCCCCACTTGAAGTCATACCCCGGCCTGGCGAGGTCGCGGATCTCTTACGAAGCGCGCTCTGACGCCGCGGGGCGTTTCGAGATGCCGATCCCGCCCGGCCCGGGCATCGTCACGTACATGGCAATGGATCATACGCGCTATCGCCGCGGACAGGGGGCGGAGTTGGTATCGGACGGCACCGGTATCGGTGGCACGTTTGCGGGGAAGACATACAAGACTGTCCCATCGATGTTGATCGACAGCAATGAAATCATCCTCCGCGAGATCAATCCCTCGGAGGGCGACCAGCAAGTCGAGGTGATGCTGCCGATCGAATCGGGCCTGGACGTCTATGGCAAAATTGTCGACGCACAGGGCAAGCCGGTTGTTGGCGGCCTCGTCGGCAACGCCGTGTTCAACGGCGCCTGGTACACGCACCCGATTCGCGACAATACATTCCACGTCGAGGGCTATTA
>DASZWQ010000075.1 GCA_035546535.1 Pirellulales bacterium
GTTTTACCGCTTCAAGGCTGTCGGCGGGTTCGAATATGTGGCGGACGCGCTGGTTGGCCCATCCGCCGCGCAATCGGTCGGCACGCATCCCGGCGATTCCGGAACACTTTGGCTCACCGACGAGCGCTTTGACAAACTTGGACCGCGGCCCATCGCGTTGCAGTGGGGCGGCCAGGTCTTCCGGGAAAACGGGGCGACCGGGTCAACATACGCACTGGCGACGTTCCTCAGCACCGTGTGCAACCAGCTCGACATCACCCTTTTGCGCGATTGGCAGACCAGACTGCCGGACTACTGGGGGGGCCGTCGGCCATTACGGCATCGCCAACAAGGCATGCGGCGTCATTCGAAACAAGAACCTGGCAAAGCTGATGAACGCCAATCTGGAGCGGATTTCGTATCAAGTTCCAGACATCAACAAAAAAGAGATGCAAGGACTCAGCAATCGCCCGTTTGTACCCCTGGCGGATGTTCCCGACATGGTTTGGAAGGTCGGACCGCACAAGCGGGGTGGCATGAATGCACCCGAACACGCCAACCATTTTGCCGATATGGACAGGGTCCTCAATCCCAAGCTGCCACAGGGGGCAACGCTCCTTGAGATATGCGACGGCAAGCCCAACAATGTCGCGGTCAACGTCTGGCAGCAATACTACGACGCCGTTCAAAAACAGTTTCCGAAAGAAAAGGAGAGCAGAGGGCTGCTGCCGTTCCGCGTCTGGCAAATCTACAATGAGATGGTCGATGCGGTTAAGAACGGCGATGCCGCGCGGTTCGTGTGCGCCGCGGGCATCGTTTCCCATTATGTGGGCGATTCCTGCCAACCGCTCCACATTTCCTATCTGTTCAACGGTGATCCGGATCATCCCGTCTCAGCCATGATTCGTGACCCGCAGACCGGAAACAAGAAGCAAGGAAGTGTGCCGCTGGGCCAGGGCGTTCATTCGGCCTACGAGGACAACATGGTCGATCGCCACGTCCCGGAGATCATGACAGGGGTGGACGGACTCCTCAAAAATCCCCACTTGCCGGCACTCGTCACAGGCGGTCACGATGCTGCGGTCGCGGTCGTCAACCTCATGCAGCAAACTTTCAAAGCCATCGCCCCGAAGGACATCGTCTCGGATTTCGTCAAGGTGCAGGATCAAAAGCCGGCTGCGCAGGCCGACGCTCTTTGGAAGAGCCTGGGCGAAGATACGATCAAGGTCATGGCTGACGGCTGTATCTGCCTCGCTCAAATATGGGACAGTGCCTGGGCCGAAGGCGATGGCGATTCCAACATCCGGTCGCTTGGCGAGATCGACGAAGCGAGCCTTGAAAGGCTCTACCAGAATCCCAATTTCCTGCCTTCGCACACGCTCGATACCATTGGCCCGATCCTGACCGGCGCGCCGGCCGCGGCCGGCGGCGCAAAGCCTCAACGGAAGACGAAGACCGTGCGCAGCAGAAAAGGACGGTAGCGTGCAGCGCCCGTTCAGTCCGCCCGCGGGATGAATCGCTGCATGCCGACGTCTTCGGCCCAGACGCGGCGGTGGGCGTCGTGCATGTGCGGCAGCGCCGCGCGGCGCGACGCCACCACCGAGTCGTAATCGGCGATGAAATGGCGCATCAGGCCAGCGACTTCGCGGCGCAGCGCCTCCTCGTCGACAGTCTTGACCACGCGCTTATCCACGACGAGGCGGCCGTCGACCATGACGCTGTCCACGCCGCGGCCGGATTCGGTGTAGACCAGCTGCCGCGCCGCGCTGTTGTACGGCAGATAGGCCGCGTCGTTCAGATCGATGAGGATGAGGTCGGCCTTGTATCCCGGCTTGATGGCACCGAGGCAGTGACCGAGGCCGGCGGTGCGGGCGTTGCCGGCCGTGGCGTGGCGCAGCATTTCGTGCGCCAGCGGCACGCCGGGCTCGGGATCGCTCACCGCCGCGGTCAGGCACAGCATCTTCATCGCCTGGAACACGCTTTCCACATCGGTGCCGCTGCAATTGTCGCAACCGAGCCCGAGCCGCACGCCGGCCTCTCGCATCGCAAGGAGCGGCGCGATCCCGCTTTTCAGCTTCATGTTGCTGAGCGGATTGAGCACGATGCCGGCGTCGGCCGCGGCGAGCTGCTCGATCTCCTCGCGCGTGATCCAGACGCTGTGCACGATGTTGAGCCGCCGGTCGACGAGCCCGCAATCGGCCATGTAGCCGATCAGCCCGCCGTGCTTGCCGAACAGCTCGCGGCCAATGAGACGCTGCGCGCGTGTTTCATAGACGTGCGTGTAGACCGGCAGGTCGTATTTGTTGGCAAGTTCACCGCAGGCTCGCAGCATTTGCGGCGAGCAGCGCTGCGGCGCGAACGGCGCCACCGCCCAATGCAGGGTCCCGGCGACAGGGTGCCGGGCGAACTGATGTTCCAGATAATCGATCTGATCGCGGATCGGCCGCGGCTCGTTGCCGAGCATCTGCTGCACCGTGGGCGGCAGGCTGTCGGCGTGCCGCATCATGGCGATCGGCGGGATGTCCCACACCATCGGCGAGAACACGACGCGGATGCCTGCCTCGCGATAGGCGTCGATCACAACGTCGGTCTGCCCATCGGTGAGCGGCACCAAGCCGAGCATGTCCTGCACCGTGGTAATGCCGGCGCGCAGACATTCGATCGCGCCGACCAGCGTGCGCGCCCGCACCTCCTCGTTGCTGCGGTTGGCGCCCATCGGCAGCGTGTAGAGCAGCCAGAATTCGAGCGGCAGCTCCTCGAACATGCCGCGGCAGAGTACGTCGTGCGAATGATAGTGCGCATTGATCAGGCCCGGGACGACGAGGCGCCGCGATGCGTCGATCATCGTATCGGCGGCATCGGCCGCGATGCCGGGGCCAACCGCCGCGATGGTGTCGCCTTCGATCAGAATGTCGGCCACGGCCGGCTTATGCACGTCGCCGTCGTGGTCGTAGACCTGACCGCCGCGGATCAGAGTTCGCTTTGCCGTCATTTCCGCCCTCCCCGTCAACGACGCCATGCTGTCGGAGGAGGACCGCGCCTTGCAAGCGGCGGTCGTCGTCGCGTGTGTATAGCGGCCAAGCGATCTGCAACGGGCTTGAAATTTATGGGCAAAATCCCATCTAATTGCCCACTCACCATGTGGGCCATTTTGTGGTTGACCGCCGGCCCACGCCTTGGTTCGATTCAGGCGTAAACGCAAGAAGCGCTACAAGCGCCCATCGCGAAAACCAAGGGGCAGGAAACGGCGAGGTTGGCCATGAACGCCCAGCAACTGCTGCAGGAAATATCGGATTATTGCCGCCAAACGGGCTTAGCCGAATCGACCTTCGGCCGACGCGCGGTCAACGACGGCAAGCTCGCGGCGCGGCTGCGCAATGGCGGGCGCATCACCACCGACACCCTCGATCGCATCCAGAATTTCATGACTGCTCATCCCGCCCACGATCGGCCCACGATCATTGAACGGCCGCGCGAGCCGCGCAGCCTTCCGGCCGCTGCGCCGGCTCCGACGTTGACGGCCCCTGTCGGCGCCAAGGCGGGCGATCCGCAGCGCAATTTCCGCTTCTTCGACAACCGGCAAAAGTACCTCTTGTTCGTCAATACCTGCAGCGAGAAATGGGAAGTGGCGAACCGGGTGTCCGACGAACTCGCCCACATCCATCCGCGGCCGCCGGCGGTGCGCGTGTTCGACGCCGGCGTCGGCGACGGCTCGGTGCTGACGCGCGTGATGCGCGCCATGCATGACCGTTTCGCCCACATGCCGTTCTATCTGGTCGGCAAGGAGATCAGCCTCGAAGACATCCGCCTGACCCTGCAGAAGATGCCCGATCGCTTCTTCGAACATCCGTCGACGGTTCTGGTGCTGACCAACCTCGCCTACGCGGATGCGCCGTGGCTGCACGTCAAATCGCTCAACGCCGCGTCAAGTCTCGTCTGGCACGAGTTGCCGCTGATCGGCAATTCGGCGCACCGCTTCGAACAGCAGATCATCGACCTCGAGCCGTTCCTGGCGCTCAACTGGAAAGCCGGCGTCTCCGCGCGCACCGGCAATCCGATCTACGAGCGGCCTGTAGTGCTCGTGATCTATCGCGAGGATCACCGCTTTCTGCTCGACCCGATCATTCCGAAGCCCGGCGGCACGCTCGCCAACTACGACCTTGTCATCGCCTCGCAGCCCTATCGGGCACGCGCCTCGCTCGACTTCAAGGCCCAGCGCGTGATCGCGCCGCTCGCGCGCGCGCTCGGCTCCGGCGGGCGGCTCATCGGTATCCATTCGCACGGCCACGATCCGGGCATGGAAATCATTCAGAAAGTGTGGCCGGACGACCATCCGTTCATTCATGATCGGCATCAGATCATGAAGGCGGTGAAGCACGAACTCGGCGCCGCCGGGCGCGACCTCAATTTCAACGCCTATGCGGATAACCGCTCGCTGTTTCGCTACGTGATGCACACGCTGCCGTCGGAGATCTCCGAATCGATCGGCACCTCCACCCTGTTCGCCGCCTGGAACGCGGCGATCTACGTGGCGCAGGTCGAGGACGACCGTGTGGCACAGGCCGCCGCGGACGGCAGCTACATCGACGCGACCCGCGCGGTTTTGCAAGAACGCGGCGGGTTGTGGTTCTTCGACGAGAGCTACGTCATTTCAAAGCGAAGGGCGTAGGCAGCCGCTTATGGGTGCGGCTTGTCCATGTCCAGTTCGCCCGAAAGCGGACGAGAGATTGCGGTGCCGCATGAGCAGCGCAGTGTGAAAGCCGGCCAAGCGCTCAGTGGGAGTGGCGAGGGTTCCGCGTTAAACGCGAAGGTTGCCCTCGCTGCTGACGTTGCTGTTGCAGCGGGGCTTGGCGTCCGTTGACGAACAAGCGATAGCCTTTTCCTTGGCACTCGCTACATACGACGCCGTCTCGTACCCCCGAGCCACGGCAGGCCTCGCACGGCCCCGGCAGTTTCTCATTCATTTGGTTAGGTCGGTTGCAATGTCCGCCAGTCAAGGGCAGACGCATCTTTCAGGTTGTCTATCAATTCGCATTCGAACACCCGGATAACAAATCTGTCAGTAACCGCATGTCTGATTGAGACGAGCATGTCTGATTGGGACAAGCCGATCGTCGGCAGGAAAAGCATCGTCGTACACCTGGCTTGCCCCTCAGATATGTCCGACACCACGGGAATTTAGGATTGATTGGACGTAAACCCGCCGTGGCGCCCGAGCATAGGCACAAAATCGAATCACCAATAACCCCGATTGCGACCCCAGTATCCGCCGCCGCCGCCAAACAGCAGCACCAACACAACGATTATTAAAATCATTTCCATGACATGCTCCGTTAACGGTGCTGGCTCTCTGTTTGCCGCGCACCGCATCCTTCAATCCGCCAACCGCGTTCTGCATTTTGCCCGCAGCCTTGTCGGTATCTTGCCTTCGGCTTCCCGCTCTTGTCGCGCGTTCACGCTTTTTCTTTGTTCGGTCTGTACCAACGTCGTTTGTATGCGTTTTGTTCCCAACATAAAGTGCACGACTAGAGGGTTTTTCCTCGAATATCTCTGCGTGCCGAAGTGTTGCGGATGCCTCCCAGCGTAGTTCTTCCGCACAAATCGCGGCCTCATCCTGCCCGCCATCCCAAAGCACACGATTCTTGCAATTCCCACG
>DASZWQ010000076.1 GCA_035546535.1 Pirellulales bacterium
GCGATGGCGGCGTTCGGATTCAGCATCAACCTGGCGACGCTGTTCGCCATCGTGCTGGCGATTGGCATCGTCGTTGACGATGCGATTGTCATCGTCGAGGGCGTCTCACGCTATGTCGAAGAGGGGATTCCCGGCCGCGAAGCTGCCGGCAGGGCAATGGACGATCTCATCGGCCCTGTCATCGGCATCACGCTGGTGCTCATGTCGGTATTCATTCCGGCCGCCTTCTTGCCGGGATTGACCGGCCAGCTCTACCGGCAATTCGCACTGGTTATCGCCGCCACCGCGTTCATCAGCGCGATCAACGCCGTGACGTTGAAGCCCACGCAATGCGCGCTGTGGCTGCGAGCGCCGGTCCCGCCAGAACGGCGCAACCTGTTCTATCGCGGCTTCAACGCCGCGTTTGGCGCCACCGAGCGGGGTTATGTTCGCCTCGTCGGCGCGATGACGCGCCGCAGCGCCCTCATGGTCGTCCTTGCCCTTGTCCTGGTCGTTGTTGCGGTCTGGGGACTGGCGCGCGTGCCGACCGCCTTCCTGCCGAACGAGGACCAAGGCTATCTGATTGTCAGCGCGCAACTGCCGGACGGCGCCTCAAAGGCGCGCACCGACGCGGTCATGCAGCAGATCTCGGCGATCGCCCGGAAAACGCCAGGCGTGGAGAGTGTGATCACTGTCAGCGGCATTTCAGTGCTCGACAACTTTGCAACGCTCGCCAACGCGGGAGTGGCCTTCGTGGTCCTCAAGGACTGGGACGTGCGTCTCAAACAGAAAGGACAGGATCTGCGTTCGATAACGCTGGGTCTCAATCGCTCCCTCCACGCGGTGACGCAGGCCGTGGTGTTCGCGCTTCCGCCGCCGCCGATCCAGGGCATCGGCAACGTCGGCGGCTTCACAATGCAGGTCGAAATCAGGAACGGCGATTTCGACTATGTCTTGTTGCAGAACCTGGCGGATGCGGTCGTCAGAGCCGGCAATGCGCAATCGGCCTTGCAGAGGCTCAACACGACTTTCCGCGCGAGCGCACCCCAGCTCAGCGTAACTGTCGACCGCACCAAGGCCGAGACGCTCGGCATCACGGTCGGCAATCTCTTTTCAGCTCTTTCGACCTACGTGGGATCGAACTACGCGGCCCAGTTCAACAAGTTTGGACACGTCTTCCAGCTTTACACGCAGGCGCTGCCTGCGTATCGGGCGAGCGCCGGCGACATCCGCAACCTCAAGGTCAGGGCCGGCAATGGAACCATGACGCCGATCGGAACGGTCGTCGACATCAAGGAGGTGCAAGGTCCCTCGCTGATCAGCCTCTATAATCTTTATCCGTCGGCGACGGTCGTCGGCAATCCCGCGCCCGGCTTCAGTTCGGGAGAGGCGCTCGACATCATGGACCAGATTGGCCAGCACGAACTGCCGTCCGGAACGGGATACGAATGGACGGCAATGTCCTACCAGGAGAAGGCGGTCGGCTCGCAAATGTATTTTGTTTTCGGCCTGGCGATCCTGCTGGTCTATTTCGTGCTGGCGGGCCAGTACGAGAGCTGGATCCTGCCGTTTGCCGTTATCCTCGGTGTGCCGCTCGCGCTTCTCGGGACAGTCGGCGCGCTGACGGCCCTTGGCGCCGCCAACAATCTCTATACGCAGATAGGGCTGATCCTTTTGATTGCGCTCGGCAGCAAGAATGCGATTTTGGTCGTGGAATATGCGCGACAGAGGCGAGCCGAGGGGATGGAAATCGTCGCGGCGGCGGTTGAGGGAGCCCGGCTCAGGTTCCGGCCCATCCTGATGACCTCATTCGCCTTTATTCTGGGTGTCTTGCCGCTTGTTTTTGCGACCGGCGCGGGCGCGGGGGCGCGGCGCTCGATCGGCATTCCGGTCTTCAGCGGCATGATCGCCTCAACGTGCCTCGTCGTCGTTTTCGTTCCCTCTTTCTATGTCGTGATGCAGCGCCTCGACGAGCGACGCAGACGCCGCAGCATGCGAAACGATACGCCGGTGGCTTGACGAGCGCGATCGTGCTTGGGCTGGCACTTCTCAATTAACTCAAAGCATCGCTCACTCGTTACACATTGAACCGGCGCACTGCCAGGAATCGTCCAGGCCTGCGCGGGCAATCTTACAGGTAAACGAACGCTTGCCTTTGTCGAGTACGCATCCTGGCCGTTCGGCTTAGCCAAATGATGCTTTCGCCCAAGCTCCCTTAAGTTCGGCGTCGAAGCGCACATTTCTCAACTGTCAACGGAGCCGCAGCTCTTGTGACTTCGCAAACAGGAGAAATATCATGATTAAGAAATCAGCACTCGGCGTGTTGCTCCTCCTCTCGGTGATTGGGGTCGCTTCGCCTGCTTTCGCTCAGACGACACATTTTGGTTCGCGTGGCGCGCACGGTTACGTCGTCGATCCCCCTGCGGGACAGCGATCCGACACGTTTCCTTCCGCCACGGGAGGTGGAAGCGCCGGCTATAACTGGTCCGTCGAACACGATTATTGATTGACGGCTCAGCCGAATTCAGGAGTTGGCCATCTCTTCCCGAGATGCGCCACTCCTGTTCGCTTTCATATCGGGCTATTGTCCATCCATTATTTCGCGCTCCGCAAAAGACCATTCTAGATTCGTTCCCTGCAAGATTCCCAAAAGCGTTCGCATCTCATGGGGCACGAGAGCATCACGCTCTTGTGTATTCGCAGGGAGAAGCCCTATGACCAGCAAGTCAAAAATTGTCGTCGCTGCCGCGGCCCTAACAGCCAGTATTGTATCGCCAGCGTTTGCTCAGTCACCTGACCACACAGGCAGCCAGATGCCTTACTATTACGATAGCACTGGCAGGCAAACCTGGGGCGCGTGGGGTCCGCAGGACGCCACTGCGAGCCGCCGGTCAACGGCACGAAGCCACGGCCTGTACGGATACGTCGCGCCGCGGCGCAGCCAGCGACCGCAGTAGTTACGCCGGCCAAAGCGACAAACTCAACGAGACGGGGCTCCGGCCTGCCGGAGCCCCGTCGTTGATTCGGCTTATTTTAAGTGAGCAGAGCCCCGGAACCATTCTTCGCTAAGACGTTATGTCGCGTACGCTGATTTTGCTCCAAAGGTGTGAAAAGAGGACGGGCCGGGCCCGTCCCCCTTTTCTTCGTACTGCCTTCCGACACCTACTCACGGCGCTGGTGGATCGGCCAGTGATTGACAAGAACCTGCTGGCCGCGCGGAGCCGTCCAGCCATAACCGCCGGATCCGAAACCGCCTTCCGAGTTATTGACCGCAGTGCCGGTTTCCAGGAATTCGGCTGACGCCGGAGACGCAATGCCGACCGTCGCGGCAACGGCGATGGCGGCGAGTATGGTTTTGTTGATCATAGCTTTTCTCCTGATCGACGCGGCGGACAGAGCCCGATGCTCTTGCCGCCAGTGATCCAAAGTTAAGCGTGATCCTCTTGAGCTTAATCGGCGCGAGGGCGAACGGAGCGTTTGCGAAGGGCAAATGATCGGCGACAAGCGTTTTTTAGTCTGTTTGTGGAATCGTTCATGACGGCGCCAAATAGACGCGATCGAAAGAGATGCCACTGTTCGGTAATCAGCTCGACTGTCGCGCTTCATGGAGCGCGATCATGGCGTCGCCCATGCGAGTCATTCGCTCGCCGAGGCCGTTCGTGCCGATGCTCTGCGCGGTCACGCGCGCTCCTTCCACCAACAAGTAAAGCTCGTCGGCGAGCATTTCCGGATCCGTAAGTCCGGCGCGCTTGCACAACTGGGCAAGATAACTTCGCTGCGCAAGCTTGAATTCTTCCACGACGCGGCGTGCCGGATGAGCTTTATCCGGCAACTCGATCGCCGCATTGGCGAGGGCGCATCCGCGATGATTTCTATCGGCAAGAATGCCGGCCACTTCAGCGAGCCAAGCGTGAATTTGAGCACGTGGATCGCCAGGATGGGCCTGCTCGTAACGGTGCCAGCGCTGCAGGGCCTCACGTGCGAATTCACGGAGGCATTCGGCCACCAACTCGTCCTTGGAGGCAAAATGCCGGTAGAGCGTCATCTTGTTCGTGTCGGCCGCTTCGGCGACCGCGTCGACGCCGATAGCCCTGATACCGTGACGGTAGAACAGCTCCGCAGCCGCCGCCAACAGCCGCGCGCGGGGCGGAATTCCATCGCCTTTTCCGCTGTTTAGCGTGCCTACCGCGGATTTCATCGCGTGTCCTCTTGACGGAGGTGTTACCGGTCAGTATCTAACCACCCGTTATCTAGTGTTACCGGTCAGTAACACAAGCCTCGTCGCCTGTCATGTTCGTCATGTGATGCGGTTCGGCGCCCGGGAAGAAAGCCGCGATGGCACGACCATCGGTCAACGAAGCGGCTGTCCAATACAAAATGCACACACAATCCGCGGGCTGCGGGAACTGTAGGAGTGATCTGATGGATCGCATGACAAGCATCGGCACCTTCGTGAAAATCACTGAGGCTGGCGGCTTCGCAGCGGCCGCACGGAAGCTTGGCGTTTCGCCCAGTACCGTC